>NZ_CP123962.1:1200000-1500000 GCF_045277155.1 Bartonella gliris | reverse complement strand
GCCCCATCACTGGAACACGAACAAAAGAACCAACCTCACACTCCATAGAAGATGGAACCTCATAACTATAAGCCTGCGCAACAGGAAGAGGTACCAAAATGGAAACAATCTTTCTTTCTGTCACGCTCTCTGTCCCATTTAACGTCATCTTTTGTCCCAAATTTATACGAACCTTTTATACCAACAACATCTCTACAACTTGCCTTTTGACACCTTTATAAAGAATCCTTTGCCTGACTGATGATTACACCCCTATCCCCCTTACCAATGCATCCTCTCTCCCCAAACCCCAAACCACAAACCCCAAACCACAAACCACAAACCACAAACCACAAACCACAAACCACAAATTGAAGAGTTACATCTCCCCCATAGCAGATAAAATCCAATAACGATAAGTATGCACAGCAAAAACAAGTACCAAAATGGAAACAATTTTTTTCTCTGTTACATTTTCCGTCATCTTCTCTTTTTCTACCAACTTTATACGCGTTTTTTTATGCCAATCTATAATAAGTGTTTTCATCTGTCCCCATCATTGAAAACAAACAAAAGCGCCAACATCATCCTCCATAAAAAACGGAGCTTTATAACGATAAGCATGTCGTAAGAATAGCCTGAGTGCTAGCACCCAAAACACAACCTTCCCACATTTTATTCTCTTTCCAACACCCAATTTTTGCCTTCTTCATTTATGTCTCCACTTATCATATAAGAGTGCAATCCTGCCTCTTGCTTTTGCCATGAACAATAGCGCATAACAAAAACAGGGATGCAACATCAGAAGCTTTGCAATCTAAAGAGCTAAAAACCAAGGAGATTGGATATGAAATTTTTTGTGGATAGCGCCAATATTGAAGAGATCCAAGAATTACAAAATTTAAGCCTCGTTGATGGTGTCACCACCAACCCTTCTCTTATTCTAAAATCAGGACGCAACATTCTTGAGGTTATAAAAGAAATTTGTTCCCTCGTTAATGGACCTGTTTCTGCTGAAGTCACAGCAACAAAATTTGAAAACATGATGGACGAAGCGGCTATTTTAGCAAAAATTGCCGACAATATTTGCATCAAACTTCCCATAACACTTGATGGATTGAAAGCCTGTAAAGCTCTAATAGCACAAGGGATAAAAACAAATCTCACACTTTGTTTTTCTGCCAATCAAGCCCTCTTAGCCGCCAAAGCAGGCGCAACATTTGTCTCACCTTTTATCGGCAGAATCGATGATTGCGCAATGGATGGTGTGGAATTACTTCATGAAATTCGCACGATTTATAATCACTATGGCTTTGCAACACAAATTTTAGCAGCCTCCATCCGCACAGTTAATCACGTTAAAGAAGCAGCATTAAGTGGTGCAGATATTGCAACTGTTCCACCAGCAATTTTAAAAACGCTGGTCAAACACCCTTTAACCGATAAAGGCTTACAAATCTTCTCAAGTGATTGGGAAAAAACCGGACAAAATATCGCTTAACGTCCAGAATTTTTATTTGCTAGAATTTTTATTTGCAAGGTCCCTTGAAAGCAACAGTAAAATCTGTTCAGCTAATTCTTCAGCCACACGCTTTTTCGCATCTTCTTCTGCTTGCAGAGTTGCATATTCCTGACGCAATCGTTCAAAAGATGCACTCACCGTTCCCATTCCTTTGGCAACAGGAACATTTTTCATATCTTGCAAGATATAAGAAGCTCTGCTCACTACGGTCCCAACAGAAGGCCGCCCGACTCTCTTCCTATCGCGATCAATTTCTATCTGCACAGATTCCCTTGTAAACACAGAGGTCTGCAATACCAATTGATAAGCGGGAGCAGAAGGTTTACTACCATTTCCATACAAAAGAAACAGCAAATGATTGCGCACCATTTGGCCAAAACGATCTGAAGGTTCTTCGACAATAATGCTTGCAAGCTTTGCAGAAAGCCCCACAGAACTCTTCTCAGAATGCCGACCATAAGAACCATAATTCATTGTCGTCGAAGTTTGCGACACCTGACGATACAGTGGTTCAACTGTGCACCCACACACAAACATGAGCAAACCAACTAAGCCCGCAAGAATAACATTTTTAAAGAACGACATTGACAATCCTTTGTGGAACAATAATCATTTTTTTAACCGGTTTTCCAGCCAATTGCGCCTGCACAAAATCAAGAGCCAAAACAGCTTCTTCAATCATTGCCGCATTCGCTGTTGCAGAAACAGTCACCTCACCACGTTTTTTACCATTCACCTGTACGGGTAAAGTATAACACTCTTCAACGGTTAATGCGGGGTCATAAACAGGCCAAGGCAGTTCAGAAATCAGATTTTCTCCTCCTAAAGCAGCGTGGCATTCTTCTGCTAAATGAGGCATCATAGGCGCAATCAGTGCAAGGAAAAAATCCATTGCTTGACGCAAAGCAGACTTCATTTCATCATCAACACTTGCTATTCTATTTAACAATGGCGCCATGATATTTAAAAATTCATAAAGGCGTGCAATTGCGCGATTAAAGGCAAACTTTTCCAAATCATCTTCCACGGCATAAAGCGTGCGATGCGCTGCTTTTGAAAGTTCCAAAGCTGCTCCTTGATGCCCTGCACGCGGTGCTATTTCCCTTAAAACCGGAGCACTCAAAGCCACACAGCGCCAAACACGCTGCACAAAACGATGCGCCCCTTCAACACCAGATTCTGTCCAGATGACATCCCGATCAGGAGGAGAATCGGACAACACAAACCAGCGCACAGTATCTGCCCCATAGGATGCGATAATATCGTCAGGATCAACGACATTCTTTTTTGATTTTGACATTTTTTCAATCGAACCAATCGTAACTTCACTTTGATCAGTCAATTTGTAAGCCTGTCGTTTACCATCCTTTTCAACAATTGAAATTTCTTCAGGTGAAACCCACCCCTGTGCATCGCGATAGGTTTCATGAACCACCATCCCTTGCGTAAAAAGCCCCTTAAAAGGCTCATCGACCGTCACATGACCAATCAATTTCATAGCGCGCATAAAAAAGCGTGCATAGAGAAGATGGAGAATCGCATGTTCAATTCCACCAATATATTGTTGCACCGGCAACCATTCAGCTATCGCTTGTTTGTCGACAGGCTCTTGTGCAAAAGGTGCAGTAAAACGCGCATAATACCAAGAAGAATCAACAAATGTATCCATGGTATCGGTTTCACGTCTAGCATCCTGACCACAAACAGGACAAGCAACTTTTTGCCATGTTTCATGACGCTCCAGTGGATTGCCCGGTTGATCAAAAGTCACGTCATCAGGCAACACCACCGGCAAATCATTGCGCGGCACAGGAACCACTCCACAAGCGGCACAATGGATCATCGGAATCGGACATCCCCAATAACGTTGACGTGAAATACCCCAATCACGCAAGCGAAATTGCACTGTTTTTTGCCCCTGAGGCTGCCCTTCCAGCACTTGCCCCTCAAGCCGTTTAGCAGCGGCTTCAAAAGCTTGTTGTGGTGTAAGACCATCCAAAAAGCCTGAATTGATCATCACGCCATCACCAGTATAAGCCGTTTCCCCAATCACGAAATCTTCTCTCTCAACCCCTTTTGGCAAAACCACCGGCTGCACAGGAAGGTCATATTTACGGGCAAAATCCAAATCTCTCTGATCATGCGCCGGACAACCAAAAACAGCCCCCGTTCCATACTCCATAAGCACAAAATTAGCGATATAAATGGGAACATGCACTGCTGGATCAAAGGGGTGAACAGCCAAAAGCGATGTGCGAAATCCTTGTTTTTCAGCTGTTTCCAGCGCTACGGTTGTTGTTCCACCACACCGACAGTTTTCAATAAAAGCGCTCAACGCTTTATCTTTTTGCGCAAGAGCTTGAGCAATAGGATGATCAAAAGACAATGCCAAAAAAGAAGCGCCAAAGAGTGTATCTGGACGCGTTGAATAACAGACAACTTCATTAAATGTCTTACAAGCATCATCCTCATCAACACCTATTGCTTTCAAAGCCCAACGAATCAACAGACCTTGTGATTTCCCAATCCAATTTTTTTGCATCGTGCGGACTTTTTCCGGCCACTGCTCCAGCTCTTCAAGTCCTGTCAACAAGTCTTCACTAAAATCACTAATTTTGAAAAACCATTGCGTCAATTCACGCTGTTCCACCAGCGCGCCCGAACGCCATCCCCGCCCATCAACAACCTGTTCATTTGCCAAAACGGTGTGGTCAACGGGGTCCCAATTCACCTTAGCCACTTTACGCGTCACCAAGCCCTTCTGATAAAGATCAAGGAACAGCATTTGTTGGCGATGGTAATAATCCACATCACACGTCGCAAATTCACGCGCCCAATCTAATGAAAGCCCTAATTGCTTTAATTGCCCGCGCATCACGGCAATATTCTGATAAGTCCACGTTTTGGGATGCACTTTATTTTGCATGGCAGCATTTTCCGCCGGCATACCAAAAGCATCCCACCCCATAGGATGCAACACATTAAACCCCTTTGCGCGTTTATAGCGCGCAACAACATCCCCCATAGCATAATTGCGCACATGCCCCATGTGAATGCGCCCAGAAGGATAAGGGAACATCTCTAAAACATAATATTTTTCACGGCAATCCTCGCCCGCGGTTTGAAAAATTTTCTTTTCATCCCAAATTTCCTGCCATTTTTGTTCGCGGGCACGTGGATTATAGCGTTCGCCTAAATGATAACGTTCAATCGTCATTTCTATTATACTCTTTATAAAATGAACTAAAAAACTTGTTTTATGCTTGACCATGGATTAACTCCATCGTCAACATTTTCAGTAAATATTTTACTAAGTATTTTACAAAGTTCTTATAAGCAATTGTTATAAGCAACTATCCAAT
Organism: Bartonella gliris; assembly: GCF_045277155.1. Lineage (GTDB taxonomy): Bacteria > Pseudomonadota > Alphaproteobacteria > Rhizobiales > Rhizobiaceae > Bartonella > Bartonella gliris. The sequence continues at coordinate 1,495,137 of NZ_CP123962.1, read as the reverse complement.
CCTTTAATAAAAACGGAAAGAATACCTCATGAACACACAAAACAATCCTACTATTGAAGCATGGAAAAACCTTCAAACAGAGATTACTGAGACATGTCAAGACTATAATCGCCCTTTAGAAGAAGTCGAACTTATCGCTGTTTCAAAAACGGTCTCAGCCGAAGATATACGCCCTCTTTTGCAAGCAGGACAGCATCTTTTTGCAGAAAACCGCGTGCAAGAAGCCGCTGAAAAATGGCCTTGCCTGCGTCAACAATTTGCAACCATTGAACTTCACCTTATCGGTCCTTTACAATCGAATAAAACAGCAGAAGCGGTTAAAATTTTTGATGTCATTCAAACAGTTGATCGCGAAAAAATAGCCAAAAGCTTAGCCGAAGAAATGCAAAAACAAAAAAAACATCTCCCCTGCTATGTTCAAGTCAATATTGGGCTAGAGCCACAAAAAAGCGGTATCGCACCACAAGAAGTCATACCTTTTGTCACCCAATGCAAAAACAACTATGGACTTGATATCATCGGTCTTATGGGCATCCCCCCAGTAGAGGACAACCCCGGCCCCTATTTTGCGCTGTTAGCAAAACTAGCAAAAAAAGCCGGTCTTCCAAAACTATCTATGGGAATGTCTAATGACTTCAAAATCGCTCTTCAATTTGGCTCTAACGTCCTTCGCATTGGCTCCGCTTTATTTGGAAAGCGCCCTGTGTAAAGCAATTTCCCCTCATGTAAATTCACTCCCATTGAAAGCCCTCCTGAAAACCAAAAACAACAGCAATGAGCAAAAAATCTGGTCTTCCTAAGCTTCTCACCGGCACATCCATAACACGTACAATGGCTTCAAAATAGCACTGCAATTTGGCTCTCATATTCTTGCACATTTTCTTGCACATTGACTCTATTTTGCAAAACGCCTCTCCACCAAAAGAACTACAAGAAAGAAATCCTTTACAAAGAAAAAATGAGCAAAATAGGCGCATTGCGAATCCATGAAAAAACTATCGCGATGGTTCCCATTAAAAAACCACAGATTGCATCAACCTCTCCAATCCACGGAAACAGTCCCCCTACTTGCCAAATGCGGTAAAGTAAGCAACGAGAGGCTTAAAACATGGGTGTAAATACAACACCCCAATTTGAGTGTAACCAATGCGCCAAATAGCCCCTAAAACACCCGTGAGAACACCAAGATCCGTGCAAATAGCATAATAGAAAACACACAAGGACAACCATAAAAGCTTTCTGCACACCATAATGGTAAGATACGGTCGATCATCACCTAAAAAAGATTAATCAGTATGCGCACGCAAAAAAAACAACGAAACTGCGTTAATGATGGCATGAATATATTTTTGTGGTGTTTCTGAACCAAGAGAAGAATACCAACTTTTCATATACGCAATTTTTCTAATTTTAAACTTTAATTAAGAAAAAATATGGTGTCATTTCTTATATTTTAAAAAATTATAATTAATAATTATTATCTTTTAAGAAAAAATTTCATATATACATAATTTATATATTATTTATACAGTATTTTTATTGTTATTTTTAAAATTTATCTTTGACATTTCTCTAAAATGCATGATACCAATTTGAAATGTATCATAATGATACATTTTTATAAACAGCTAAGAATAGCGAAACAACGGAGTACAAAAATAGGTATTTCAAGTTCATCTAATGATTCACGTGGCGCAACAGGTTTCTGGGGAGAATGTAATACTGGTGGTTATATCTCGAATTCAAGTGAAACAGCACTCTTTAGTGCTGGTACAACAGCGGTAGGCATTGGATTGGCAAATGTTATTTTTCCAGAAGTAGCAATACCTATAAAAGCAGCTGTAACAGCAGCCTATGGAACAGGAGCAGTTGCAGGTCTTGTCTCTACAGCCAAGGAGTGCCACAAGTAAGCTCAAGAAGTATTATTTTAATTTATAGAGAATAGCCTTCAGATATCTCTGATAGTTAATATCATGATAAGCATGTATTTGATAAATATAGAAAAATAAATGTCTGATAACTATGGATAAAAATGCCTCAGAGATATCTATTTGTTTTTAACTTTTACACATTTTAGTTTGGATTTTTTTTATAATGGATATTTATCCTAAATTCTTGGAAACATTATTTCAAACAACTCTATTTGGATTAATACTTATCATTGTTTGTATATTAAAAAAATATAACAATAAATATATTATAATGCAAATATCATTTATACTAACTATATATTTTACTCTTATGTTTTTATATAATTTAATTAAATAATTGAAAATTATTATACGCATTAATTGTATTAATTCCTATTTTATTACTTTTAGAAAAAAGTTTAGTTACAGTTAGAAAATACATATTATATCAGTGTTATCGCTAGGTATTCTATGCTTTGTTTCTGATATTTCGTGTAAATAGTTTGGTTTATATTAATACCTTAATGAATTTAAGTTTTTTGAAACATGAGAAAGCAATATAAAGAACATTTAAATCGATAAATTATCTAGTATACCTTACCGCTGCTTTAATGATCTTTTAAAGATGTGCATCATCGGAGAGTTCGCTTGATTTCTTCTTTTACCTAAAAAACAAGCAAGAAATTCACTTTAGCTTTTCAATTTATTCTTAGCTTATATGGATCTTTAAGAAACATCTCTCCTTGTTCTCAATCCCATCTCCCAACACCGTACGTGAAGAGCATATAACGCAAAACACTAAGTGCTAGTATTTTTTATATTTCATAGAAGTAATAAACCCGTGCCATCACAATATTCGCGCTTCTGCGATGGCTTTACAAATAATACCAATAACCTATACACGCCCTCATCCCGTCTATCTTTAACTTTCTATGCTCTACAAAGCGTAACATACGGTCAATATTCTCCTGAAAAATAAAAGAACGAATCCCGTGCATATGCGCATAATACATGCACGCAAAACAATGGCAATAAGACCGATTTCAATAACGATATTTCTTTATCATTATTCCTTTGTCGATCTCTTAAACAAAGAGAAAAAACTTCAACTTTTCATATGCGAAATTTTTCTAAATTTAAATTTTAATTAAGAAAAAATATGGCATCATTTCTTATATTTTAAAATATTATAAGTAATATTATTATTCTTTTAAGAAAAAATTCATATATACATAATATAGTTATTATTTATACAGTATTTTTATTGTTATTTTTAAAGTTTATCTTTGATATTTTTCTAAAAATACGCGATAGCCATTTGAAATGTATCATTGTGATACTACTTTTAATGTAGATAATTCAAGGAGGATTAATATGTTTGGTTCATTCAACACATTCGGTCATATGGCGACAAAGCCTTCTTTTGGTCATTCGCACAATTCAAGACCTACTCATGGAAATGCATGTAGTCCTGGTGCTTTTATGTCTCACATGAATGCAAAAGGCTTTGAAGTAGGAGTTCCGTCAGGAGTAGGCGGAGCAATTCTAGGTGGTATATCTGGAGGACCAGTGGGTGCATTTACAGGTGGAATGGGGGCTTTTGCATTAGGATTCGCAGGAGGTGCTGCTTCGGGTTTTATAGATAAAGCTCGTGAATGTTGGTTCTAATTTATAAAAAGTAGCGACAAAGATATCTCTGAAATTAGTATTTTTGTAAATATATTCGAAAGAATATACCAAAATAAATATTGCTGGATGAAATAATTTTCAGAGATATCTAATAGTATCAGATACTATAACTAGGATTTTACTATAATGAATATTCGTTATGAAATCGTAAGAATGTTTTGTATGCTTTTTGTATTTGTATCTCTCTATACTACTATTATCAAAGTATTCTGTGGTCGGAGTTGGAAGTTAGCTATCATAACATCATTATCGGGAGGAGTTGTGCTATTTATTTTTGATAGTTTGTGTAGATACTTCGGTTTATATTAATATTTATCGGATGAGTTTCGAGTACACTGAACAAATTTTTTCATAAGTATTTATTAATCTCATTACTATAACTAGGATTTTGTTATAATGGATATTCATTATGAAATTGTAAGACTATTTTTCATGCTAATTATAATTACTCCTATAATTGCCATTCCTTTTAAAATATTCAGTGGTGTGAGTTGGAAATTGTCTATTATAATGGCATTATCGTCAGTTATTATTTCCTTTATTTCTGATTTTTTGCGTAGATATTTTGGTTTATATTAATCTTTATTGGATGAGTTCCGAGTACACTGAATAAAGTAGCGATAATGCTATTAATGAATGATTATGATTTATAATGACAGATTTTACTCATAAAATTATTGAATCGCTTATAGCAACGTTTTTTTTGGTTTAATATATATTTTTTATTATAAGTTTATTTATTACAGCTGGAAAGATTCTATAAAAAAGTCATTATTAATAAGCTGTGTATTCTTTCTTTTTAGTCTTTTATTTAACGATATTGGTTTATATCAACTTGTAAGGGACATTTTTTAATGTTTTTATGCGTTTATAAAAAGCTCTATACCGCAATAGGCTTTGCCACATTTGAGTATCCTAAAAGCATAGAATACCCTCTTTAATATCATCACATCAGATTTTAAAAATTGACTATTCCAATCTTTGTCATTTAGTCTAACCTCACAATGAAAAGCTTTTGAGACGACTCTGCCAAAAATATAACCATACAAAAATACAGAGGCAGATTTTTCCAAATAAATAAGAGAGGGAATCTATGTCTGAAAAAATTTATCCGATACCAGCTGATATCAAAAAAAATGCGCTTATCAATGAGGAGACCTATCAACAATGGTATCGAGAAAGCATCAATGATCCAGAAAGCTTTTGGAAAAAACACGGTCAACGTATTGAATGGTTTAAGCCTTATACAAAAGTAAAAAACACTTCATTTAATGGAGATGTCTCGATACAATGGTATGAGGATGGAATAACAAATGTTGCCTATAATTGCATTGATCGCCACCTGAAAACCCATGGTGATAAAATTGCACTGATTTGGGAAGGAGATAACCCTTATCATGATAAAAAAATAACCTATAACGCGCTTTATCAACATGTCTGTCGTTTTGCGAATATCTTAAAAAACCATGGTGTAAAAAAAGGTGATAGAGTCACCATTTACTTACCGATGATCCTCGAAGCTGCCTATGCCATGCTTGCTTGTGCCCGCATTGGCGCCATTCATTCGGTTATTTTTGCTGGTTTTTCTGCTGAAGCAATAGCAGGACGTATTGTTGATTGTGAATCAACCTTCATCATTACTGCTGATCAAGGCTTACGTGGAGGAAAACAGATTAACTTAAAAGACAATGTTGACCATGCCATTGACATAGCGGCCCGCCAGAATGTGCATGTAGATCAAGTTATGGTCATACGGCGTACCAGTAAACCAATTCATTGGGTAGAGGGACGTGATTTTTGGTATCATGAAGAAGTCTCCCATGCCAAAACGGATTGTCCAGCAGAACCAATGAATGCTGAAGATCCCCTGTTTATTCTTTACACCTCAGGCTCAACCGGCAACCCGAAAGGTGTTTTGCATACAACAGCAGGTTATCTTGTTTATGTATCAATGACACATCAATATGTTTTTGATTATCGTCCTGATGAAATTTACTGGAGTACTGCCGATATTGGTTGGATTACCGGCCATTCTTACTTGATTTATGGTCCTTTGTGCAATGGTGCTACCACGTTAATGTTTGAAGGAACACCAACCTTTCCAGACAACAGCAGATTTTGGGAAATTGTTGATAAACATCAGGTAAATACACTCTACACCGCACCAACGGCTATTCGCGCGTTAATGGGTGCGGGAAATTCCTTTGTTGAACGCTCGCAAAGAACATCGTTGCGTCTTTTAGGTACGGTCGGAGAACCCATTAATCCAGAAGCATGGGAATGGTTTTACCATATGGTGGGAAACGACAGATGTCCTATTCTTGATACATGGTGGCAAACAGAAACAGGAGGGCATATGATCACTCCTTTGCCTGGTGCAACAAAACTCAAAGCAGGATCAGCCACCTGTCCATTTTTTGGTGTTCAACTTCAAATTGTCGATGACCAAGGAAATGTTTTAGAAGGTGAAGCAGAAGGCAATCTCTGCATCATTGACTCATGGCCTGGTCAAATGCGCACTCTTTACAATGACCATGAGCGTTTTATTGAAACCTATTTTTCCACATATAAAGGAAAATATTTCACAGGAGATGGCTGTAAACGCGACAGCGATGGCTATTATTGGATTACAGGACGGGTTGATGACATTCTCAATGTCTCTGGACACAGGCTAGGAACAGCTGAAATTGAATCAGCACTTGTTTCTCATCCAGCAGTTTCAGAAGCAGCGATTGTTGGTTATCCGCATCCCATTAAAGGACAGGGAATTTACAGTTTTGTCACCTTAATGGAAGGAACATCCGCGAGTGAAGAGTTACATAAAGACCTTATTCGGCATGTCAGAAAGGAAATTGGCTCGATAGCCATATTGGATAAAATTCAGTTTGCCCCTCAGTTACCCAAAACACGGTCGGGAAAAATTATGAGACGTATTTTGCGAAAAATTGCCGAAAATAATTTTGATAACCTAGGAGATATTTCAACCCTTGCCGAACCACAAGTCGTTGATGATCTTATTGCCAACCGCCAAAATTAAAAAATCCACTGCTTAATGGCAAAACACCAACGGTGACTTTAGCCTTCCTGCTGGGATTCCTTCAGCATGCTAAAGTCACCGATAAAGATAAAAAGAAAAACAGAGCAATAAATGTGAATCCCAATATCTGTAAAAACAGAAACTCCTTTCTCAAGAATAAATCAGAAACAGTTGAAGAAAAATATTCATAATTGTGGAGTATAAACTCTAAGAAGAACTTGCAAAAATAAGAGCAAAGGTCCCTTTGCTAACCACAACCCCAAAAGAAAGACCAAAAGAAAGAAACGACTGCTGCCCAAAAAACAGGAACGGTTGCTCTTATGTTTCCGCTAGAATCACATTGAAATTCCTGCTAAAATCACGAATAAAAGTCAAAAGGAAAATATAACAATTGATGGTATTCTCACAGAGAAGAATTCTCAATAATAAATAGGAAGCATTAAAGAAAAACATTTAGAACTATAGAGTATAAACCCCAACCAAGAGCCTAAAACAATGAGAACAAAAGTCCTCACAATGATGCAAGATAAAAGCAGAAGTGGTAACGAAAAGTGATTCATTTTGAAAACGTCGGTTTGCGCTACGGAATGGGTCCTGAAATTCTCCGTGATATTAGCTTTCATATTCCTCCTGGATCATTTCAATTTTTAACTGGTGCTTCTGGAGCCGGTAAGACATCGTTGATGCGTCTGATGTTTTTAGCACTTAAACCAACCCGTGGTCATATTGATCTCTTTGGAACGGATACAGCGCTTCTCAAACGACAAGAACTCCCTGCACTAAGACAACGCATTGGAGTTGTCTTTCAAGATTTTCGTCTTCTTGACCACATGACCACTTATGAAAATGTCTCTTTACCCTTACGCATTAAGGGACAAGAAGAAGCAACTTATCGCAGTGAAGTAGAAGATCTTCTGTGTTGGGTAGGTCTTGGAAATCATATTCATGTTTTACCACCGGTTCTTTCCGGCGGTGAGAAACAAAGAGTTGCCATTGCACGCGCACTCATTGATCAACCCGAAATCCTTCTAGCTGATGAACCAACAGGAAATGTTGATCCACCTTTAGCAAAACGCCTGCTACGCTTGTTTATTGAATTAAACCGTTTTGGAACAGCGGTCATTATCGCCACCCATGATATCGCATTGATGGAGCAAGTGGCAGCACGGCGTATGCTTCTCCACAATGGACGGATGACAATTCATGAATAAGTCTTTCCCAATTTTTACACGCGATAAAAAAAATACAACTGCTATTATTCCCAGCGGCAATATTTCTGGACAAGCACTCGTTGCAGTCATTGCTATTATGACATTTCTCTCAAGCCTGACATTGATCGGTGTTGATTTCATGCAGCGTGCAGCCAACAATTGGAGCAATCAAATTAGCTATGAAGCAACAATTCAAATACGCCCCATTGAAAATGTTGATATCGAAAAAGCCCTTAGCGATGCAGTTAAGTTAGTTAAAACATTTCATGGTGTACAAGACGCCAAAATTGTTGATCAAAAAGCTACTGAAAAACTTCTCGAACCATGGCTTGGAACAGGTTTAAGCTTAAATGAATTGCCCGTTCCCCGCCTTATCATTGTAACATTGAAAGAGAATGAAGAGATCAATTTTCGCGCAATCAATCACGCAATCAAAACACAAATTCCAGGAGGCCAATTTGATGATCACCGTGTTTGGGTAAACCGTTTTGCAAAAATGGCACAGACAACTGTTTTTATTGGTTTTTCAATTTTAATACTGGTTCTAAGTTCACTAATACTCACGATTATTTTTGCCACACGCAATGCACTGGCAGAGAATGCGCATATTATCAATGTCCTCTACTTCCTAGGCACTGAAACCCTTTTCATTGCACGACAATTTGATTGGCATTTTTTTAAAACCGCACTCCGCGGTGCATTATACGGTGGTGCCGCAAGCGCACTCCTGTTTGCTGCTTTTTCTGTCTGGACAAGACATAATCTAGGAACAGTGGAAGCCAACCAAGTAACCGCTTTATTTGGGCATTTTTCCATAAGTTCCATTCCTTATGGAAAAATCATTGGCCTTATTCTGTTTGTTTCTTTTCTTACCATGCTAACAAACCGAATGACTATTTTGGCACAACTTAAAAAAATTGATCAATGCGAAAACGGCTTATTTTAATTTTATGACCCACAATTCATATAATTTCAAATCATTGACACAAAACGATCTAGAGCATTCTTCAAAAAAGCACAGCAGTCTATGGCATCCTTTCTTTTTGTTTCGCTATTTGCCCCCGACAGCACTTTCTCTTCTCATAATTGTTCTCTTTTTTTGCGCTGGTTTTGTCATTTTTTCTGAAAAAACCGAACAGCTTCAACCACCAAATCCATTGCCGAAAGCAGATGCAATCATCGTTCTCACAGGGGGAGAAAATCGAATAGAAACAGGACTGGATCTCTTACAACAAAGGCTTGGTTCACGACTGTTAATAAGCGGAGTAAACACAACAACCAATCTCAAGAAACTGAAGCATAGTACGCATATTACCCCACAGCTCTTTACCTGCTGCGTCGACATTGGACATAAAGCGATTAACACAAAAGGAAATGCTGAAGAAAGTGCTGCCTGGATCAAAAAGCACCGTTATCAAACAGTTTATATTGTCACGCATGATTACCACATGTGGCGCTCTCTGCGTGAGATTAAATATCTCATGCCTGAGGTAAATTTCATTGCCTATCCCGTAAAAAAGAACGACCTTGAAAGCACAATACAAGAGATCAATCAAATACGCCTTCTTGCATTCGAATATATTAAAACGATCGAAGTATATATCAGAACCGCATTTTAATCTTTACACATCAGTTTTCTGAAAGTTTGCCACAAGCAGCACCATCTCTCTTTGCCAACCCAAATGTTACAACAGGCACTCGAAAACATTCATGAAAAGGCATTTTTACGCTTTTCTTCAGTGTTCATACGCAATCCCACTTGTAATATGCAAAGGAATGGTTTTGATTCATTCTAAGAGGAATTGGCTTCCTCCCCACCCTAAAAGATAAAGGTTTTTAACCTCCTCCGATTTTTTTAACAATCCAGCCTCTTGTCTAAGAGGTTCAACCTTCTAACCACACACCACAATTCACTCTATGAAGCGCGACAAGCAGTCCTTACCCTAAATAGTTCACCACACATTCTCAAAATACCTCATGTAGAAAACTTTACACAAGCCTTATATTACCACTCTAAACGATGGTGTTTTATCACTGCACCCCAAAAAGACGCTGTTTTATGACACAACGGCTAACTTAACATTTTCCGTATCTTTTATTTCCAATTTTGGCAAACTGCGAACAATTTTCATTGTTTCCAAGCTTACCGTAATAACCCGTTGAAACAATTCCAATGGATAAGCAGGATTACCCACCGTCTCAACAGCATAGTGATTGGCATCATTAACAATCCCGCTTGCTTTATCCGTTTTGACAACCTGCCGCTCCATAACCCATTCAAGAGCAGGCCTACCATTGACCACATACTCATAAGCTTCAAGAGGAATATTCTGCATCGTGATATGTGCATTATAAATCACTGTACTTTTGTCAATAGCACCCCGCTTACCAGCAAATTTCATCGCTTCAACACGGTAGAAACGCACCTCATCAGAAATTATCCAAGTGCGTGGATCACCCTGTTTATAGGTAACAGGATATGGCTCAACCTCTTCATAATTCATATGCAAATCGCCAAGCTTTCGCCCCGCTGTTACAAAAGCCCAAAAATCCTCTACCTTTTTAACTGTTGGAATACGTGGCAATTCTTTAGACAAATTATGCGCATAACGTGCACGATAATCCTCAGAATGCAAGATCCCATAAACATAATAAAACAAATCATCCTTTGTTATCGTTTCACTAGGATATGCTGCCTTAAAATAGGCCAACCCTTCATCCGTGAGAGCATCACGCCGCTGCAAACCAGTTTTTTTGCTTTCCTCTGCAAAATTTGCAAACAAATGAATCTGATCTTCCTCTTTACCTCCTAAGGATGAAGCATCTTCATAAACATATCGTGGAAAACATTGACTACTACCATCCATCATATTTAAATCCGGTAAATCTTTAGTCATCAAGACAGAAAAACCGCTTCTTGCTCCAGTTCCTGTAACTTGTATCACTTTATTTTCAACCGCTTTCTCCATTGGGAATATACATGGCATTTGGTAAACGCTATCATTAAGAGCTCGATTATAATAAAGCCACTGTTGTGTAAAAGGACGATACAAACTTTGCGTTAAGCAATCTCCCTCAAAGTTAAAAGACCTTCCTTTTACGAAATCTTGTTTGAGAGAATAATTCCAACTGATCTTTTTAGAATCTGCGTTAATAAAATCGTTCACGGCATTCGCACGTGCCTTGCGATCAGAATGTGCATAAGTATTATTAAAACGCTGGATTTCACTATTATAAAAAGCAATCATATTGCTCATACTCTTTTCTAAAGCTTCACGGCTTGAATTATATGCCCAAGCATCACGACTAGTTTTTACACCACAAGAAAAGTTTTTAAAGAGCTTTTTATCACTGCCCTTCTTATCACCTAATGCTAAAAATTTTTCAAAATCACTGTTGCGTTGATCCAGCCAATCACCGTGCTCATCTGGTGTAATCATCTGCCAACCGTGTTCACACTTGATACCGCCAACACTACCCAACTGCTGAAGTTTAGATAATTTCTCTTTTGTCGTGAAATTATCACCAATATCGTAATAGTAAATTTTACAAGGCTCCGTGACATTTGGATTTTTGATAAACAATGTCACAGCAATTCCTGTCATGCTTCCACTTCCGAAAACATTTTGCCCTTCTTGAGCACGCCCTTGGCTCAACATATTTTTGCGAATATCACCCCGCAAATTGAGAACATAAATGCTCGAGAATTCTTCATTCAAATTTTTTCTGAGACCATCCATTGCTAACTTTTCAACATAACCAGAACCAGTCACAAAACCAATAACACCACAGTCTTTTATACGATCACTTGCCCAGCGAATAGCACGAATATAACTGTCATAAAGTCTATTAAAATTGCTCGCACTAGATTGAGCAGCATAAGTTTCACGAATGCGACGATCCAATTTAGGATAACTAATATTTTTCGCATTGTCATTTTCACTTTTTTGCCCAAAAGAATAAGGGGGATTGCCAACAATAACACGAATATCCAGTTCCTTCTGGCGTGAGCGACGTGTGCTGTTATCCACCAGCAAATCACTGATCAGGTCTTTTTCTTGCTCATAAAGCTGGAATGTATCGGTTAAACAAATTCCCTCAAAGGGAACATAATCTCCCCCCATCAGACCATGATAGGTTGTCTCAATATTAATGGCTGCAATATAATAAGCTAAAAGCACAATTTCATTGGCATGAATTTCATGACAAAATTTATGCTTCATCTCCTCTGGTGTAATCAAACCCGATTGTAAAAGCCGCGTGATAAAAGTCCCCGTTCCTGTAAACGGATCCATGATGTGTATACCAGATGAGCCAAGCGTTTGCCCAAATTCTTGCTGTAAGATATCATTAACAGAGTGCAGAATAAAATCCACAATTTCAACGGGGGTATAAACAATACCTAGTTTTTCTACAGTACATGGAAAAGCATAACGAAAAAACTTATCGTAAAGCTCTATAATCAACCTCTGCTTTGCTTTTGGATCCGTAATGCCACTGGCGCGTAATTTTACACTTGCGTAAAATTTCTCAAGATCTTTAGATTCCTTATCAAGATTGGCCTCATCAAGTACATCAAGCATACGCTGCATAGCACGCGATACCGGATTCTCACGTGTAAACTGATACCCTTCAAACAACACCTGAAAAACAGGACGCGTGATAATATGTTGTGCCAACATCTCAATCGCATCAGTCTCTGTAATCGCATTATTTAAATCATCACGCAATTCTGCCACAAACCTGTCAAAGGCTTGACGCGCCTCAGTGTCTGGCTCTGCCAGAATACCGGTTAAGCGCGTGATATGATTCTTGGCAATCTCAGCAATGTTGCTTGCCCAATCTTCCCAATAATCACGTGTCCCACATTTCTTAACGATCTTTGCCAAAATCGCACGAGAAAGTTCATCCACCGAGAAAGAAAGCTGCCCTTCTACTCTCTCTGTAAGAGTTAAATCATATTCCGGTGTCCCAATGCCCGCTCGTGCCGGTTGTGAGCGAACCGGAAGATTGTCTACAACAGCTGTAACAGCTTGTAACTCCGTGTCTGTGTGACACCAATAATCTCAACCACATTACTGATATTTTGCCCTAATGATGCCTTATTAATCGTCGCATCAAAGCGATCATCATGCGCACGCAAAGCATTTAAAATTTGCCAAACAACCCGATATTTATCATTGTTGTTCAAAGCCTGTTCCACTGGAATCCCAGAGGGAATACCGATTGGCAAAATGACATACCCCATCTTTTTGCCCTCAGACCGACGCATTACCCGCCCAACCGCTTGCACAACATCAACCTGGCTCTTGCGTGGATTTAAAAACATGATCGCATCAAGAGCCGGAACATCCACCCCCTCAGACAAACACCGTGCATTGGTCAAAATACGACAAACATCCTCACCGCTATCAGCTTTCAGCCAGTCAAGTAATGCACCACGATCCTTCGCATTGAAAGTGCCATCAACATGCTCAATTTCACACTTCAGAAATGGCGCGTTTTCGGTATTCCCTTTCGTATAATCAAGATATTCTCTAACAACGGCAGAAAATTCATCCCGGACTAATTCAGAACTTTTAATAGTCTTACAAAACGCTAAAGCACGACGCATGGGGTGTGGATCTGCCCCAACATCAGCCTTCAGATCTTGTTTTGTCAGCGCCTTATAACAGGCCAATAATCTTCGTTGCATCATCAAGAACAAGCTCAGACTGGTCATCACTAAGACGCTTCTGAACAGCTGAACTGATCAATTTTTCATCCACTGCTAAGACAATAACCTTATAATCTGTTAAAAGATCATTCTGTACTGCCCATGAAAAGCCCCGATAAAAAAGTGTTTTACCAAAAAGCTTTTCATCATCCATCGAAGCGAGAACAATATTAGCTTCATTCGCGCGACTTTTTGCGTTATCACCAAAAATACGTGGTGTCGCTGTCATATAAAGGCGCTTCTTGGCACGAATAACATCATTGGAATGCACCTTGACAAAATTGGATTCATCCTCTCCAACTAGCGTTGCCCCTGTTGTACGGTGCGCTTCATCACAAATGATAAGATCAAATATTGGCAAACCATGATTTTTCTGTGCATCCGCAACAACCTGAATCGAGTGATAGGTTGCAAATACAACGCTCATCCTATCTGCAACACTCTTACCCGCCTGTTCTGCAAGTTTAGCAGCATCGGTTGTCGCCGGAAAAGCAAGATCAAACACATCAATTTCAGCAACATCATCACTACTTTTACGACGCTTTCCCACTTGTGTATCGGAACAGACAGCAAAGGAGCGCAATCCGATTTCTGCATCCGTTGTCCATTCACGCACCGTCTGTGACATCAACGCCAAGGAAGGCACAAGAAACAAAACAAACTTGCCTTCACCCGCTAAATCCTCAGCAATCTTAAGACTGGTAAATGTCTTACCAGTACCACAAGCCATAATAAGCTTACCCCGATCAGCCTCAGCAAGCCCCGAACGCACAAAACGCAATGCCTCCAATTGATGGGAACGGATTTTCTTTTTATCCTCCAACACAACTTTGCCCTGTGCTGCAAAAGTTTCCCAACGGATCGGACTTTGTTGTATATTGGAAAGACCAATCCGTATAACGGGAATATCCTGCCCCCGTATCATTGTTTCAGCGTTATCACTCCAAGCACTTTCAGTACTATCTATAATCACACGCCGCTTGAACGGAGCTTTCCCTGATGCTGAAATAAAACTATCAATATCTGCTTTTCTAATCCGGTAGGCTGCATCATAAAATTTACATTGGATTGCCGCAAAACCCTCTTCATCACGAATCTTTGCCACAAGATCGATACCGGTATCACGACCATCCCAATCATTTTCATGAGCCCAATCTTTAAAGGTTTGAACCTTTTCATACTGTTCAAACTGGAGAGGATCATGTGTCAGATAAGCAAGAGCAAAACGCTCAAAATATGTACCTTTGTCTCGTTCGGTACGCGCCTCATCACGATATGTCTGTAAAAGCGATTGTAGCGTCATGCTTTCCCCCCCAATAAAAAAAAACATCTCTCACTATCGGGTCTGAACAAATTGGTCAATGCCTATTGTTCCACCTAGAAGACTTTAGATGACTCGCTTTACTGAATGAACTAACTATTGACAATGGAATATTACACGCAGCAAAAGAGTAGAATCTGCTCTTCCCCCATCTCTGATAAAGATCACCTAATAACCCACTAGAATCTGGAAATTTATTTCACTACTTTGATGAGATTTTTTTTTAATGTTTATCTATTGAAAATAGTTCAAGCTCATACTCTGGAGGTACTCAACGCAATAAAAGGATATCGTAACACCAATGACCAGCTATACCGATACACATAATAATGAATGTAGCAATTAATATTCCCAGCAATATAAGCTCATAAGTGTGTTCATCTAGTCCTCCATACGGAAGCTAGGATTTCTTAGAGGAACCTATGTCTCCAGCGCATAAAGCGATAAGGAATCCAAAACCAAACGTTACCGAGACTAACACCCCTCTTTTTGCCATACTTTGCCATACAACTTGTGAGAAAAAACCGGTTTACAAATAAACAAAAGGAAAAGAAAAACTGTGTAGATCAACACGCCTCGTATACCAGTTTATTTTTTCGATATAAGCTGTTTTTCGTTTAAACTTGCTTCTTTTTTTGTCTTGCTTGTTAACAAATATACTCTCCACTTCCTCCCTCCTATTTTTAGGTTAAAACCCTAAAGCTACCGCGCCTCATATTTTGTATAACCACACAGTACAACGAAAATTTATTCATGATGCGTTGTGCCGTAAAATTTTATCCTTTTATCTGAAGAATATAAAGCACGCTCCATTTAACGAATGGAGCATTTTCTAAGACAGAGCGGCAAATAATGCTAAACTTTCCCCATCTACGTTTCTCTTCATAAACACTTCATACAATGACAACCATGAACCCCTGCAATTAATAATGTAATAACGCCTAATCGCGTGAGAGAGCAACAACAGGATCAAGCCGTGAAGCTTGCCGTGCTGGTGAAAAACCAAAACATATTCCAATGAGGGTCGAAAAAGTAAGGGATAGGATCATCGACTCAATCGTATAAATCAAATGGATAGGCGCTTTAAACAAAAGAAACAAACCACCGATAGAAAGTCCAAACAGGATTCCAAAACCACCACCAATGACACAAACTAAAATCGCTTCAATTAAAAATTGCTGCAAAATATCACTCTGTCGCGCACCAACAGCCATACGCACACCGATTTCATTAATTCGTTCAGAAACGGTGACAAGCATAATATTCATCACCCCAATACCGCCCACAATCAGCGAAATAGCTGCAATGGAAGATACTAAAAGCGTTAAGATATGCGTACTCTCCATGATACGTTCACGGAAGAATTCTGAATTTCTAATGAAAAAATCTTCCTCACCATGCCGCATAATGAGAAAATGTTTTATCATGGTTTCCGCTAAATGTGAATCGACATCATCAGCAATCCTAACAGTAATCGCACGCACCTGTGTTGTTCCAAGAAAACGCGTTTGCACTGTTGTATAGGGTAAATAAATCTGCAATGTATTCGAGACGCCCCCATTTGCATTATTTTGTGAATCCACAATACCAATAATACGCGCGGGAACTTGCCCCACATACACTACTTTTCCAAGTGGGTTCTCATGGCTATGAGGAAAAAGAACAGAAAGTGCATCTTTTTCGATCACAAGATCAACCGCCCGATCATGCACACTTTTTTGATCAAAAAACTGTCCTTTGAAAATTTTGAGTCCCTGTGTCTGAAAGAATTGTTCTCCCACGCCTATAATCACAGCATTCACTTCAACTGCACCAAAGCGTACTGTTGAGCTTGCCGAAATCTGAGGTGTTACACCAAAAACATAGGGCAAACCAGAGAGAGCTTCCGCATCCGCTTCAACCAAACTGGTTATTTTCTCTGCTTGTGGATCAGAAAAACTTTTGCCTGGAAAAATTGTCAATGTATTAGCACCCAAACTTTTAAAATTTTCCAGAATTTTCTCTCGTGTACCATTCCCTAAAGCGACCATAGCAATAATCGCTCCAATACCGATAATCACCCCAAGCATTGTTAAAAAAGTTCGCATTCGATGTGCATTCATTGCCAATAAAGCCATAACAAATGCCTCCCGAAACCGCTCAGCAAAAGAACGAAAAGAGCCAAGCTGTTGTTTGATTTTTAGCTTTTGTTTTTCATGAAAAGATTGACTATCTGTTTTTGTTTTTGCACCCACAGCTCTTTTTTTTGCAACCTTTGTCACATTGTCAGCAATAATTTCTCCATCACTGATTTCGATAATACGCTCTGCTCTTTTTGCCACCTGCATATCATGGGTTACAATGATAATAGTGCGCCCTTCCTGATGAAGCTCATCCAAAATACGCAACACTTCCTGTCCACTTTGTCTATCTAATGCACCAGTTGGCTCATCAGCAAGAATAACCTCCGCATTATTCATGAGAGCACGAGCAATAGACACACGTTGTTGCTGACCACCTGAGAGTTGATTTGGGTGATGATTTACCCGATCCCCCATATTCAAACGTGTTAAGAGATCCCGTGCACGTTTTTTTCTCACTTCCGGTGCACAGCCCGCATAAATAGCTGGAATTTCGACATTGCCTAATGCTGTTAATTCATTCAACAAATGATAGCGCTGGAAAATAAAACCAAAATGATTGCGCCGCAAAGCCGACAATTCATCAGCAGAAAGGGAGGCTGTCTCTTTCCCTGCAATCCAATAACGACCAGAATTTGGTCGATCAAGGCAACCTAAAATATTCATCAACGTGGATTTTCCTGAACCAGAAGCACCCACAATCGCTATCATCTCACCACGCTTAATAGTAAGATTAATATTTTTCAAAACAGTAACAAATGTTTCACCCGCAGGAAATTCACGTACAATATTTTCCAACACAAGGACAGCATCTGCTTTCTCTGTTTTCATGTCTTAAATCTCATCTTCGCTATGTTCATCAGAAGATTCTGGCATCACTCCATCACGCGATCCTGTGATAACCACATCACCTTCATTAAGTCCTGAAACAATCTCTGCCATCACCTTATTATTCAGTCCAACGGTCACCTGTTTTGCAACCACCTTGTCTCGCCCCTCCAAAACAGAAACCCATGCTTTATGCTCTTTTGTCTCATCCCGTAAAGCATCACTTGGAACCAACAAGACATTTTGCGCACGCCCTAAGATAATATGAACTTGAGCAGTCATATAAGTCCGCAAAAAATTGTCCTTATTATCAACATGTAGAATTCCATTATAATAGATTGCTGAAGATACTAAAGAACTAGAACCACCTACCATACCGGGATTAATACTCACATCCCCGCGAATTGATTCAGGGGCCGGCTCTACTCTTTCTAAAGTTCCCTCATAACGACGCTGTGAATTACCTAGCACCGTAAAATAAAGAGATTGTCCAGCACGCACTTTAAGAATATCGGCTTCTGAGATTTGCGCTTTGACAGTCATTTTTGACAAATCACCTAAAATAACAATTGTCGGCGCTGACTGAACCGCATTAACATTCTGCCCTTCCTCTACAACCGTTGCTAAAACGGTTCCCGCTGAGGGAGCAGTTATGCGTGTGTAACCTAGATTGACCTCTGCACTTTCCACATCAATTTGTGCTTGTGTAATCTGCTCACGAAGCTGTGCAATTTGCGCCTCACGTATCTTCACTTGTGTCGCAGCATCATCAAGGTTAGCGCGTGAAATCGCACGTGCTTCGATCATTTTGTTCTGACGTTCTAAATTTTTCTGTGCAAGAGAAAGATAGGCTTCTTGTTCTACCAGATTGGCATAATAATGCGACAATGCCGCTTTTTTTCTTTTCAGATCATTTTCCTGATCTGTAGGATCAATTTCTGCCAAAAGATCCCCTTCTTTCACAACACTGCCTGGGAAAACATGCATTGACACCACACGCCCTGTAGCGCGCGCGCCAACAGCAACCAACCGATAAGGACGCACAAGACCAGAAGCCAAAATACTTTCCTCGATATCACCACGCTTTACTACTGCTGTCATATAATTCGGCGCAGACGTTCCAAAAAACACAGAACGTAACCACAACAGAAAGACGACAAAGAACAAAGTTGCTAAAAATAGGAAAAGTTTTTTGCGTTTCATAATGAAATTTTTGATTAAACTTTTTTTCATTGTCCTACCTTCGTGCGCTAACCGGTAACACCATCAACTATTTCTGGACGTGACACATCAACTACGCCATCCCAACCACCCCCTAACGCCTTCATAAGCGCAATATATTGAGTCGCCAAAGAAATACGACTATCTTTAAGCGCCATTTGTGACGAATAATAGGAGCGATCAGCATTTAATAATTCAAGGAAACTCGTATTCCCATTTTCAAAAAGGCGCTGTGAAAGTTTTAAGGAATGTAGAAAAGCCTCATTCGCAACGATAAGTTTTTCTAGACGCTGGCGTTCTTTTGTTAACCTTATAAGCGCATTTTCTACGTCTTCTAAAGCCTCTAACACAGCAGCGCGATAAGCAATAAAAGCTTGATCGCGCTGCGCACGCGCTACCGCAACAGAGGCCAAAACCTGTCCCCCACTAAAAAGGGGAAAACGCAGACCAGGTCCAAAAGACCAACCAATTGTTGAATTTTTCCATAATTGTCCAATTGTCGCTGCCGCTGTTGAAATATTACCGGTCAAAGTGAGTGATGGATAGCGATCTGCTTCACGCTGCCCAATTCGCGCCGTAGCTTGCGCATATTGGCGCTCTGCCCGTTGTAAATCGGGACGTGTTAACAAAATATCGGCGGGAATTCCTGCTGGTATCGGCCAGCGTGGTTGTGGAATCTTCGCGTGCCTAGCACTCTTTTGCAAAAGATCCTTCAAAGCTGTAGGAACACGACCGGTTAAAACAGAAAGACGATGAATGCTCATTTCCAAATTCGCTTCCATCTGTGATATATCTGCTTCTGTATTTGCCATCTGCGCTTGCGCATTTGAAACATCAAGCTCTGAAATATCACCCGCTTTTAATTTAGCACGCATCAATTCATAAGTTTTACGCTGTGATAAAGCAATTTGCTGCACAATCAACAATTTCTGTTGCCAACCGCGCACTTGGACATAATTTGTTGCCACATCTCCTAATAGTGTTACCATTGTGGCACGCATATCTTCTACTGCCGCGTCAAAACCATAACGTGCTGCTTCAACCGCCCGCTTATGCCCACCAAAAAGATCAAGCTCCCAACTTGCATCAAAACTACCACGATATTGGCTTAAAGATATATCAGATTGTCCAGAACTGCGCGTTCCTGAAATTGCATTTGACACATTTGGCAAAAGAGTTCCCACAACTTGCCCTAAACTCGCACGCGCTTCGCGAATCCGTGCTTTAGCAATGGCAACACTATTATTTCCAGAAATCGCGTAATTTACTAACGCATTTAAAACGGGATCATCCAAACGCCGCCACCATCCCGCAAGCGCAACCGGATGTCCAGACGTCTGCGCAGACTTTTGTCCCCAACTTAGCGGAACACGAAAAGATGTTTTATGATAATTAGGACCAACCATACATCCTGTTAGTATAAAAAAACACAAAAAAGCACTATATAAAAATATACTATAGGCAATATACTTTAGATTTCTGAGTTGCATCCATTCTCCCACATGTTTGCAGAATCAACTGATTAACATTTTATTCACTATGTTCTTATTTCAAAATTACTTTGAAAAATCAAATACAGTTTGCACTGGAACATGATCTGAAGGCTTATCCCACCCCCGCGAGCTACGAAAAATCGAAATATCAACAACAAAATGCACTAAATCTGGAGAAGACCAAATATGGTCAAGCCGGCGCCCACGGTCAGCAAGCGCCCAATCGCGTGCACGATAACTCCACCATGTGTAAAGCTTGGTAGGAACAGGAAAATGTCTGCGCATCAGATCAACCCACCCACCTTGACAGCATAAAGCTTGTAAACGCTCAGTTTCAATTGGTGTATGGCTTACAACCTTCAACAATTGCTGATGAGACCAAACATCTTCTGGCAAAGGAGCAATATTCAAATCACCCAGCAAAAGAGAAGAGAGACCATCTTCCTGATCGGCACGGATAGAAGACATTTCTTCCAGAAAATCAAGTTTGTGACGAAATTTTTCATTCACATCAGCATCAGGAATATCACCGCCAGCGGGAACGTAAAAGTTATGAATGCGCATGTCCCTGCCATAGGCTTCAACAATAACTGAAATGTAACGACAATCTTGCTTTTTACAAAAGAAACGTTTTTCAACACTCTTAAAAGGCAAACGTGAAACAATTGCCACACCGTTGTAAGATTTTTGTCCACTCAATGCGATATGCTTATACCCCGCTGCTTCAAAAGCCTCATACGGAAAGAGAGCATCTGGACATTTTGTCTCTTGTAAACACAAAACATCTGCAGCAAAAAGTTCCAAATACTGAAAAACCTGCGCAAGACGCAAACGAATAGAGTTGATATTCCAAGTAGCGATACGAAAGAACATTCTTTTCAATTCCGATGATAGACACCACACTATTTCTTAGCGGGAAGAGTGAACATACCATCAGCAAAACGAACTCCTGTGCGCACATTCATGATTTGAACAGTTGTTTCCAAATTCTGTTGATCAACAATAGTCCATTGCCGTAAAGCATAGTTTTTAGAATCAAAAACCATCCTTATCTGCCCTGCCCCAATGCTTTTATCACGCAGAACAATCGTCACCGCTCCTGGATCTTCACGAAATGCCAATAAACGCCCTGATGATACATTAATTTTATCATCTAACAGAAACTTCATCGGCGTTTGAAAAAGCTGTGAAAAACTCCAAGTATTCAGAGCGCGATTGTTAATGCCCACAAATTGACCATCTGCAATGATCTGTAAAGGTATTTTTTTGTAAATAAAACGAATTTTTCCTGGACGCTCTAAATAAAATGTCCCTTGGGACATTTTTCCCTTTGGACTAAACTGAATAAAATCGCCTGTCATTGTTTTAATTGCTGCAAAGTGATTGGCAATATTCTGCGCCCGTGCCACTTTATTAGATGATTGCGAAAAAGCAGGAAAAGTTAAGCAACAAAAGACAATGATTCCAACAAATCCAAAGATTCTTCCCCTAAAGGTTCTTCTTTGTGGTAAAAAAAACGTTCTCATAAAAATGCTCCCAAGCAGTACAGTTTTACCCTTCAATGAAGTGGCAAATACTGAATAAATACCCTCCTTTAAAAAAGAAAGATATTGTTTGAAAAAACTATCAAGAGATTTTTATTTCAAAAGCGTTCTTCTTCAGCAGGCACTAAAATTTCTCGTTTGCCCGCATGATTGGCTGGACTAATAATACCTTCTTCTTCCATACGCTCAATCAATGAAGCGGCCCGGTTATAGCCAATACCTAAACGGCGTTGAATGTAAGAGGTTGAAGCCTTACGATCACGAAGAACAACAGCAACAGCTTGACTATAGGGATCATCTTCTGAAGGTGATGTGAAGGAAACATCTTCCGTATCCTCTGCAATCTCTTGCGTAATGGTTTCCAAATAATCAGGCCGTGCTTGCGCTTTAAGGTGCGCCACAACTTGCTCCACTTCATCATCGGCCACAAAGGGCCCATGAACACGCTGAATCCGCCCACCTCCCATCATGAAGAGCATATCTCCTTGTCCCAATAATTGCTCGGCCCCCTGTTCACCAAGAATTGTTCGGCTATCAATTTTTGAACTCACAGAAAAAGAAATGCGTGTGGGAAAATTGGCTTTAATCGTTCCAGTAATCACATCCACCGAAGGACGCTGCGTAGCCATAATCACGTGGATACCAGCGGCACGCGCCATTTGCGCTAGGCGTTGAACCGCTCCTTCAATGTCTTTACCAGCAACCATCATCAAATCGGCCATTTCATCAATAATGACAACAATATAAGCCATAGGACTGAAATCGAGTGTTTCCGTCTCAAAAAGGGGCTCACCAGTCTCGCGATCAAATCCAACTTGGATTGTCCGCGCCATTGTTTCTCCCTGACTTTCTGCTTCCCTAAGACGCGCATTAAATCCATCAATATTACGCACACCAAGTTTTGACATTTTTCTGTAGCGCTCTTCCATTTCACGCACAGCCCACTTAAGCGCAATCACAGCTTTTTTAGGATCTGTTACTACAGGTGTTAACAAATGTGGAATGCCATCATAAACTGAAAGCTCAAGCATTTTCGGATCCACCATAATGAGACGGCATTGTTCAGGTGTCATCCGATAAAGAAGCGACAAAATCATTGTATTAATGGCAACAGATTTTCCCGACCCTGTTGTCCCTGCTACCAAAAGATGCGGCATTTTTGCCAAATCAGCGATAACCGTTTCACCACCTATTGTCTTGCCTAAAGCAAGCCCTAGTTTTGCTTTGCTCTCTAAAAATTCTTGTGCTTGCAAAATTTCCCGTAAATAAACCATCTCACGCGTCGCATTAGGCAATTCTATTCCAATCACGTTGCGTCCTGGAACCACCGCAACACGCGCTGAAATCGCACGCATCGAGCGTGCAATATCATCTGCCAGACCAATGATACGAGAAGACTTAATGCCAGCAGCGGGTTCAAATTCATACAAAGTCACTACCGGACCAGGACGCGCCTCAATAATTTGCCCCTTGACTCCAAAATCTAACAAAATCCCCTCAAGTTCCTGAGAGTTCGCTCTTAAGACAGCAGGAGAAAGTTTTATATCCCTCGCAGTTGGTGGAGCAACCGAAAGATACTCCAAAAGTGGAAGAAGAAAACCATCATTTGACGAAGCCGTTAAAGGCTTGAAAACACGACTTTTCAGGGGAGAAGCGGACGCCTTATCTTGAGACCCCTCACATTTTATTTTTTCATCAAAGAAAATTGGTTCAATCCGATCAAAAGACTTTTCTTGTTTTTTAGATTGATTTTTGAAAGAGAAAAAACGAAAAAAACGCGCTTGTAAACAATAAAAAAGATGTAAAACAGCTCCCAAAGCTGTAGCAAAAAAGCTTTGCGGTACTTCATCTGTAGCATATTCTGTCTCTTCTGACACATCGAAGACGGGATCCACGATTTCGTCCTTCCGAGCACTTTTCGCTTTCCTTTTATTTGTCTTGCGCCGCCACACCACATTGCCAGCAAAAGCAGCCAACAGAAAACCTAAAACGGTAAGAGCAACACCCAAGAGCACATTCTGAAAAGAAGAAAGAGGGACAGGGAAGATTAAAGAAGCGGCACTTAAAACTTTATCACCCAAAACCCCCCCCAACCCCATCGGCAATGGCCAGTACGTAAAAGGAGCAACAGGTGTGATAAGAGCAAAAGAAATCAAAAAACAAATCGTTGAGACCAACCACAAAAAAAAGCGAAAAATCAAATTGTGGATATCTTTTTGTGCCAGCAAAAGAAACGACCAAAATAATGGAGGCAACAAAACACCAAGACTTGCTAAACCGAAAAATTGCATGAAAAAATCTGAGAAAATTGCACCTGGCCACCCCATAAAATTTGTAATCTCACTTGTACTTGCATGCGTTAATGAGGGATCTGCAACATTCCAAGTTGCCAAAGAGAAAACGCAAAAAACAATGAAACCCAAAAGCCCAAGCCCAATGAAAACACCAATCTGACGCAAAAACATTTCAATAAGCGGCGAACTTTGAGAGTTTTGCGCTTTTAATGAATTATAAGGAGAAGAACTTTGGTGCATCCATCAATTCCAAATACAAAACCTTCGTATTAAAAAGTTATAAAATTATGACCGCAAAATATTAATACAGCTTTAACCATCGCAATTATAACAATTCCCTTATAATACTGTATAAAAACTGATATTGAAAAAAGATACCTCTTTCGTTTAAGAGCGAACAAACTACGAAAAATGGAAAAAAGCATTGTGTATTCTGATCTCAATAAAGATTTAAAACCCAATCAAAACATAAAACAATGCGATCTCCTCATTGCAGGCGGTGGGGTTGTTGGTCTAACACTGGCAATAGCGGTCAAACAAGCTGCCTCTGATCTGAAAATCAATATCGTTGATGCTACTCCTCAAAAAGAACTCCCTGCTTCCAATATACGAGCATTGGCTCTTGCTGCTGCTTCTATTCGTATGTTGAAACAATTACAATGTTGGGAACATATAAAATCCTATGCCCAACCTATTCATTCAATGATCATCACCGATGCATACACAAATGATCCGGTCAAACCAACGCTTTTAACCTTTGAAGGAGATGTTACCCCCAATGAACCCTTCGCCACTATGGTGGAACATAAAGAGCTCATCAGTGCTTTAAAAAAGCGGGCAAAAGATCTGGATATACCTTTCATCGCAGACATGCGTGTTATTGATTTTCATCAAGAAGATCAACATATGACTGTCACTTTAAGCAATGAAGAAATTTGGCAAACAAAATTGCTGATTGCAGCCAATGGGGCACATTCAAAATTACGCGAAAAAGCAGGACTTAAAAACTCTTCTCATCCTTATAAACAAACAGCAATTATCTGCACGATTGAACATGAAAAGCCCCATCATGGCCAAGCAATCCAACATTTCTTACCTGCTGGCCCTTTTGCTCTTCTCCCTCTCCAAGGAAACCGATCAGCTGTTGTATGGAACGAACACCATAAAACTGCACAATATTATCTCAAAGCTGATGCTCTTATTTTTGAAACAGAAATCGAAAAACGCATTGGTCACCGATTGGGAAAACTCTCTTGGAATGGGGAACGCCAAGCTTTTCCCTTGAAGCTTTCTTTAACACGTCAATGTATTAAACCGCGTTTTGCACTCATTGGCGATGCAGCGCACACAATCCACCCCATTGCAGGACAAGGACTCAATTTAGGATTACGCGATAGCGCCGCTCTAGCCGAAGTCATTATTGAAACAGCGCGCTTGGGTCTTGATATTGGCTCCTTCATTGCTCTGGAACGCTATCAAAGCTGGAGACGTTTTGAAATTGTACGCATGGCCCTGAGCAATGATTGGCTTAATCAACTCTTTTCCAATGATAACCTTCTCTTGCGAATGCTCCGCAATGTCGGCCTTGGAATTGTCAATCAAACGCCCAAAATGAAACAATATTTCATTCAGGAAGCTTCCGGACTTACCCCTAATGCCCCACGTTTATTACACGGATTCCCACTCTAAGTAAAAAATATAGCATCGTACTTTTTACAAATTATGAACGAATTGCTCTTATCAAGATACCCCCTTTGCCCATTCTAAGTAGCACCGCTTGGCATGATATATTCTGTTTTGTCTTACATATTTGCACGGTTAAGCATATTTTGACATATGTCAAAAAGGTTTTCGGAAAGAACAAAACTTATAATCACAAGAAACGAAGCTTTAAGCTGCACAGTCTTACTTTATAAATCTGTAGCAATACATCGATGAATTCGCACAGCATTAACGTTTATTATTGATAGAACTTCTCTAGTCAGGTGTATTGTTAAAATGCCCACATTTTTCTAGAGCCGAGTTATATACGAAGATAAAATTGCCCATAATTTACACTACCACGGTGCGTGATAATCTATGCATTGCAATCTCCCCTCTACCACCCTATTCAAGAAAACAAACAGAGCCTAGAAAATGATCTGTTTTTTTCGACTTTCAACGCACTCTTTACATTGATGCACATCATCAATTTTGGTGAAAAACATTTCAAGACGTATCATAGAGCCCATATCAAAACCAATCACAGAGAAATTTTATTTTCTAAGACATTCTCTCATCTAAACTGCACGAATGGTAAGAAGATAAAGCTAACACCTGATATAGAAACCTCATAAGGAAAGATATCAGACCAAAGCATCAAACTGCTGCTCTACAGATCAGCACTGTAAACACATAAGGGCATGGGTAAACAGCACACTTCTTGGCTTGAATACACTCTCCTTCGCGTTCCATACGGCTTTTATTCAACCACCCTTTAACGCACCAGCTCAGTGTTTTGACGCATCATATTGCAAAAAAGGACACACTTCCTTTATCTCTCGATATCCTCATATCTTCCAAATATTGCCTCTGTGTTATGTTACACTTCTAGTTCTTCAAGCGCATAACCATTTTCCAACCATTCTTTAATCCACTTAGGTTTACGCCCACGTCCATTCCATAATTCCCATTGGTTATTGGGATTTCTATAATGACGCTCTTTACTCACAAGATCGGCAATATCAATTCCATGTGCATTGGCAATTTCAAGAATTTTTCGCCGTGCATTCTGTTTCTCCCTTACTTGCCGTTTTTTCAATTCTGCATCGATTTGGATGCGCATTTCTTGTAGCTCATCCAGATTCATGTTTTTGAGGTCATTCACTTTATCACTCCCCTTGCAAAAAAGAATTGTGCTTTGCCATATTTTAAACACAATTATAGACAATTGCTGCCTACTTATTATCGAAATTAAAATCACGAATTATATCACTTTCACGGAGTTGTGCTTTGAATCACGAAGGGTTGCATATTGGTATCTCAGTTGCCACCGCCGTATCCTTTTTCAGTTCGAACGCTGAAATTGGTAATCGGAGTGCGAACACTTCATTGCACCTTTCTGACTCTCATGAAACAGCGCTTAAAAGTGGATATAAATCGCCATTTTATAAAATATGGCAATCTTTTACAAAGAACAAGCCCTCTACGCATAACAATAGCGCAATTTGTTCTAACAATAAGAAGCACTCTCACATACAATGGATTTGTGCTTTATGTAAGCCATACCCAGAAACAGGGAAAGCTGTAGAAGACTACGTTACGCAGCCAACCGCAATGAATCAACAGAGAAAACTATGGTTTAGATGCAATCTGTCTTTTTTAAATCCCAGTGATCGTAATATCGGCTGGCGTTATACATTCCGTTTCGTCTTACATGTTTGCGCAGTTGAATGCATGTTGACATACATCAGAAGCGTTTTCGAAAATAACAAAATCTATAATCACAAAAAACAGGATTTTGGATTGCGCAATCTCGCTCCACAAATCTATAGCAATATAGTGTGGAAACGCTTGGAGAGCCTCTGCAGCATTGACGTTTATTTTAATAAATTTTCTTTTCATCGGGTGTGCTGCTAATGACCGTTCCAAGCTTCATGATGCTCGCAGCCGCATGCGCGCCCGCTATTCATCCTGCAACACTTTCAACGATTGTTATGCAGAAATCGCAGGGTCATATCTATGCAATAGGCCTCCACAATGATCAAAAACTCTCATACCAACCCTCCACATTTAAAGAAGCAGTCGCAACAGCGGAGCAGCTTAAGCAAAGTGGTCATAATTTTGACATTGGTTTAGGGCAAATCAACGTCAAAAATTTGGAATCGCTTGGTATGTCTCTCTCTGACTTATTTGATCCCTGCAAAAATCTCAAAGCTGTGCAAACTGTTCTGACGCATTGCTATAAACGTGCCGTGTCGAAATACAGCTCTGAACAAACTGCATTACAAGCTGCTCTAAGCTGTTACAACACAGAAAACTTCAAGGGCGGTTCTACCAACACCTATGTGCAAAAAAATGCTTCGTATGTTGAGGTAAAAGTTCCTGCGCTTTTAGATCAAGAATCGCAAGAATCTATACAGATTCATACGGGGGAAGCAGAAAAGACAATTAAGACAGAGCTTCTTTCTACCACTTCGGAAGAAGTGCCAGATGCCTTTACACATAAGGCAAGTGGTGTTCGCGATGCTTTTAAAACAGGAGATTCTCTCCATTTGGAAGATAACAAGAATGGCGGTTAATGCACTTAAGTTACGGATTAGAACTGCAATTTTGATAGGATATAATGATGAACAGTAGATAAAAGAATATTAAAGCTCTAATTAGTAAGGTTGGACAGAATCTATTCTAATTGAGGGCCAAAATAATGAAAATGATAGAACAAAACAGCGTTGATAGAGCATTTAATCAGAAAGCAGCACGTGAAATTACAATTGTGATGCATTCAGAAAGAAAATGGTATTTTACGTTTGTTGCAGATGATCCAATAACTGGCAAACCAAATGAATATACACTTCTTACACAAAGAGGAAAGTTAAGAACTTGGGCTGATCCCAAATATCTCTTTAAATTTCTTCATGAGCGAGGGGTTATTTATGGTAATTTTAAACTTAATCAGGATAAAAAAATATGAAAAAGTTAAATCTTAAAACAACAGTTCGTAATAAGATCATAGCAGCTGCAAATCTACTTTTTATAATTCATCCTATGTGTGCCCAAGCACAAAATTTGAATAATGCTCAAACCGCTCTAACAACATTCCAAA
Organism: Bartonella gliris; assembly: GCF_045277155.1. GTDB lineage: Bacteria > Pseudomonadota > Alphaproteobacteria > Rhizobiales > Rhizobiaceae > Bartonella > Bartonella gliris. The sequence continues at coordinate 1,465,949 of NZ_CP123962.1, read as the reverse complement.
CACAATTGAAAGGAATTATTCCTATTGCCGCTGCTATTATACTTTTGGGCTTAGCAATTGGTTATGCAGGACGTTATATCGAAAAAGATACGTTTATACGGTGGGCAATTGGTGTTGTCATAGCTGGTTCAGCAGTCGAAATTGCAAACATGTTATTTACACAGTGAATCTGCTGCAAAAAGGAAGCTATTTTTACTAACAATTTCAGTCTTAATTAGGATAAAAATATGAAACGATTCAATATGCTTCAAACAGTAGTTCGTAATAAAATCATCACAACTGTCGCGGCTATGACCGTATTTCTTATGACTCACCCTGTGTGTGCTCAAGGTCAGCCAAATACTTTGGGTAAAGCACAAGGTGTTTTAACAAAATTCAAGACAGAGTTGGGTACAATTATTCCTATTGCCGCTGCTATTATACTTTTGGGCTTAGCAATTGGTTATGCAGGACGTTATATCGAAAAAGATACGTTTATACGGTGGGCAATTGGCGTGGTTATCGCTGGCTCAGCAGCCGAAATTGCAGACATGTTATTCAAAGCAACACCATGAGAATAAATCATAAATTGGTATAGTATGAAATTTTCCTTTTATTCAAAAGAATGATTTGGATTTTAAAGGTATCATATATATCCATCATGACGTTATTTGTGATACAAAAAATATTCATAACAATTTCAGTCTTAATTAGGATAAAAATATGAAACGATTCAATATGCTTCAAACAGTAGTTCGTAATAAAATCATCACAACTGTCGCGGCTATGACCGTATTTCTTATGACTCACCCTGTGTGTGCCCAAGCTCAGCAAAATACTTTGAGTAAAGCACAAGGTGTTTTAAACACATTCCAGACAGAGTTGGGTAAAATTATTCCCATTGCCGCTGCCATTATACTTTTGGGCTTAGCAATTGGTTATGCAGGACGCTACATTGGAAAAGATACATTCATACGGTGGGCAATTGGCGTGGTTATCGCTGGCTCAGCAACACAAATTGCAAACATGTTATTCAAAGGAGCATAATGAGAATAAATCATAAATTGGTATAGTATGAAGTTTTCCTTTTATTCAAAAGAATGATTTAGATTTTAAAGGTATCATATATATCCATCATGATGTTACTTGTGACACAGAAATATTCATAACAATTTCAATTTTAATTAGGATAAATGACATGAAACGATTAAATATTCTGCAAACAAAGGGTCATAATAGGATCAAAGCAACTGTTGCGGCTATAAGCGTATTTTTTATAGTGCATCCTATACATGCTCAAGCGCAAAATTTGACTAACGCAAAAAACGTTCTAACAAAATTCCAGGGAGAGTTGAATACAATTATCCCTGTTGCTGCTGCCATTATACTTTTGGGCTTAGCAATTGGTTATGCAGGACGCTACATAGAAAAAGATACGTTTATACGATGGGCAATTGGTGTTGTCATTGCTGGTTCAGCACTTCAAATTGCAAACATGTTGTTTGGAACAGGAGGTTGATTATCAAAGCAACAATATAGCATAAAGCATTTTCCTTTTTCAAAAGTGAGATCCATAATCCATTATTTTTAGACATACAGTAATAATTTTTATTTATGCCACAAAAAATGTCAGTATTTATGGAAATTTCAATGAAAATACAAATTATCAAAAAATTATTGAAAAATAACAACAAAATCATCACAATTACTGTAGCTACAACAGCATTACTTATGACTCACCCTGCGTATGCCCAACTAGCGAATGCCACAAAAGCTCTAGATGAGTTGAAAAAAGAGCTTTTAAAAATCATTCCTATTGCCGCTGCAGTGATACTTTTGTGCTTAGCAATTGGTTATGCCGGACGCTATATCGGAAAAGATACATTCGTGCGGTGGGCTATTGGTGTTGTCATTGCTGGCTCAGCAAGCGAAATTGCTACGCTGTTATTTGGAACACAATGAATTTAATTATGAAAACAATATAATACCAAAACATTCCTTCCTTAAAGGCTGATTTTGTATTTAATAATTGTAAATATATCACTGATTACCTCACTTATGCTGTAAGGAGGAAATATTTTTATGAAACCTTTAAATATAAAGTAAAAAAACATGAAACAGTTAAATAGTATCCAAACGAAAAATAATAACAAGATTATCGTAATTACTGCAGCTATGACGGTGTTTTTTATAGACAGTCCTGTTTATGCCCAAAACGCTCTGAAGAAAGCTGAAACAGCTTTAACTTCTTTGAAAACAGAGCTTGTTGGTAAAATTATTCCTGTTGCCGCTGCAGTAATACTTTTGTGCTTAGCAATTGGTTATGCAGGACGCTATATTGGAAAAGATACATTCATACGGTGGGCAATTGGCGTGGTTATCGCTGGCTCAGCAACACAAATTGCTAAGATGTTGTTTAAACAATCATGAAGCCAATAATACAATCTTTATGCTTCGTAATGTTCTTTGTTAAAAGCAGAATCCGTATTCAGCAGTTGTGAACATATTAAGATGATCTCACTATGCTGTAAGGAGAGGTTATTGTTATGAACCCTTTAAATAAAAGTAAAAAACATGAAGCGATTAAATGGTATACAAATGAAAAATAATAACAAGATTATCGTAATTACTGCAGCTATAACTGTGTTTTTTATAGATAATCCTGTTTATGCCAAAAAAACTCTGGATAAAGCTGAAAAGGCTTTACAAGGTCTACGAGATGATCTTGTTAACAACATCATCCCTATTGCTGCTGCAGTAATACTTTTGTGCTTAGCAATTGGTTATGCAGGACGCTATATTGGAAAAGATACATTCATACGGTGGGCAATTGGCGTGGTTATCGCTGGCTCAGCAACACAAATTGCTAAGATGTTATTGAATACCAATTGAATTTAATTATAAAATCAGTATAATACAAAAATATTCTTTTTTACAAAGTAAAAAACATGAAACGATTAAATGGTACACAAATGAAAAATAATAACAAGATTATCGTAATTACTGCAGCTATAACTGTGTTTTTTATAGATAATCCTGTTTATGCCAAAAAAACTCTGGATAAAGCTGAAAAGGCTTTACAAGGTCTACGAGATGATCTTGTTAACAACATCATCCCTATTGCTGCTGCAGTAATACTTTTGTGCTTAGCAATTGGTTATGCAGGACGCTATATTGGAAAAGATACATTCATACGGTGGGCAATTGGCGTGGTTATCGCTGGCTCAGCAACGCAAATTGCAAACATGTTGTTTACATCTAGTTGAAGCCAATTGGTTACAGAGGCGCTATGGCACAAAATGTTTCTTTTGTAAAAAGATAAGACCCCTATGCGTTAAATGTAAACAGATCAGTGATAATATTAATTATACTGCAAGAAAGGGATATTGTTGATAGCAACTTCAATTATAATGAGGATGGAGAATATGAAACAATCAAATACTTTTCAGGCAAAAACGAACAGCAAAAGTAGAAAAAGCATGGCTGCTTTTGCGGCTTTGGTTATGTTTTTAGCAGCTCAATCTGTCAATGCCCAATCGACAGCTCAAAGCGTAGATGTCTTTATAGGTATGCAATATGGGCTAAGTATGATTATTCCCATTGTTGGTGCTATTATTCTTTTATTTCTCTTGATTATTTATGTATTTCGTCTCATCGCAAGAGCTACGTTCATGCGATGGACATTCAGCGTCATCATTGCTGGAGCAGCATTCTATATTAGTAATATATTGTTCCACATCAGCTAATCGGAGCGGCCCGTGAAACCACAAAAACATGAAGCATTTCCTTTATTTAAGGGGGCAACTCGCGTTCCGACAATCTGGGGTGTACCAATGATGCCACTCATTGTTATGGTTATATGCGTGGCTGTTATTGCTATGACAGTAAATATCTTTTTGTGGATAATTGCACCGCCGTTGTGGTTCATTATGGCGCAAATTACCAAAAATGATGATAAGGCATTTCGTATCTGGTGGTTGTGGATCGATACCAAATTTCGCAATCGCAATAAGAGCTTTTGGGGCGCATCAAGTTACAGTCCCTCTAATTACCGCAAAAGGAGATAAACATGACGGCTGTTGAAAGCAGCAAACGGCTCGCATCAGAAACGCCAGTAAGCCTATTCATACCCTACTCACACCACGTTACAGACACGATTATCTCTACCAAAAATGCGGAGTATCTGTCGGTGTGGAAAATTGATGGACGTTCGCATCAAAGCGCTTCGGAAGAGGACATTTTTCAATGGACTAAAGAGCTAAACAATACCCTACGTGGTATTGCATCAGCTAATTTGTCGTTGTGGACGCATATCGTACGCCGCCGCGTTTATGAATATCCCGATTCAACGTTTGATAAAATGTTTTGCTATCAACTTGATGAGAAATACCGACAAAGTTTCACTGGTTATAATCTAATGGTCAATGATCTATATCTGACCATTGTTTTCCAACCGATAGCTGATAAGGTTATGTCCTTTTTTTCTCAGCATGAACGTGAAACGCTCGATCAAAAAAAGATGCGGCAAGAATCATGTATTAAAGCTCTTAATGATATCAACCGTACCTTAGGTCAGTCATTGAAACGTTACGATGCGGAGCTTCTTGGTGTATATGAAAAGAACGGCCATGCTTATTCTTCAGCCCTTGAATTTCTCGGAATGCTTGTCAATGGCGAATACCGACCTATGCCAATCTGCTATGATCGTTTTGCCGATTACATATCTATAAATCGACCTTTCTTCTCAAAATGGGGTGCTCTCGGTGAATTGCGCACAATTACTGGAATGCGTCGATTTGGAATGATGGAAATTAAAGAATATGACACGACAACCAAACCGGGTCAATTAAATGTTTTGCTGGAAAGTGATTTCGAGTTCGTGTTGACACAGAGCTTTTCTGTACTCTCGCGACATGCGGCCAAGGACTATTTGCAGCGGCATCAGCGTAATCTTATCGATGCACGCGACGTAGCGACAAGTCAAATTGAGCAAATTGACGAAGCACTTAACCAACTTGTAAGTGGGCATTTTGTCATGGGTGAGCATCATTGCACACTGACTATTTACGGCGATACAATTCAACAAGTTCGCGACCATATGGCAAAAGCAAATGCAGCGCTGTTAGACGTTGCCGTATTGCCAAAACCTGTAGATTTGGCGATAGAAGCTGGTTATTGGGCACAGCTTCCTGGAAATTGGAAATGGCGACCACGTCCCGCACCAATTACATCACTGAACTTTTTGTCATTTTCATCTTTTCATAATTTTATGTCAGGAAAACCAACAGGAAATCCATGGGGACCGGCAGTTACAATTCTTAAAACAGTAAGTAAAACGCCGCTTTATTTCAATTTTCATGCCTCTAAACTTGAAGAGGATTCGACAGATAAGCGGTTACTTGGTAATACTGCAATCATCGGGCAGTCTGGTTCTGGTAAAACCGTACTTCTTGGATTTTTGTTGGCACAGGCACAAAAATTCAAACCAACAACCGTTGTTTTTGATAAAGATCGTGGTATGGAAATTGCTATTCGGGCGATGGGTGGTCGATATCTAACATTCAAACCTGGTAGGCCAAGTGGTTTCAACCCGTTCCAACTTCCACCTACACAGGATAACCTGATTTTTCTTAAACAATTTGTTAGAAAATTGGCGGAAACCGGTGGTGAAATCACACACCGCGACGAGGAAGAAATTAACCAAGCAGTCATGTCTATTATGAGTAGCAACATTGATCCATCACTGCGTCGCTTATCTTTTTTGGTGCAATTTTTACCAAATCCGCGTTTAAGTGATTATAATGCACATCCATCTGTTCATGCCCGCTTGATAAAATGGTGTGAAAATGGTGACTATGGATGGTTATTTGATAATCCTCATGATGCCCTTGATCTCTCAACGCATCAAATTTATGGCTTTGATATTACAGAATTCCTAGATAACCCAGAAACTCGTACTCCAGTGATGATGTATTTGCTCTATCGCACGGAAGGAATGATTAGTGGGCAAAGGTTTATGTATATTTTTGACGAGTTTTGGAAACCTTTGCAAGATCCGTATTTTGAAGATTTAGCAAAAAACAAACAAAAAACTATTCGTAAACAAAATGGTATTTTTGTTTTTGCTACGCAAGAGCCTAGTGATGCACTGGAAAGTAATATTGCCAAGACGCTCATTCAGCAATGTGCAACTTATATTTTTCTAGCCAATCCCAAAGCAAGTTATGAGGATTATACAGAAGGCTTCAAACTCACAGATACTGAATTTGAACTGGTCAAAGGACTTGGCGAATTTAGTCGTCAGTTTCTTATTAAACAAGGTGATCAATCGGCACTTGCCGAACTAAATCTCGGAAAATTCCATGTAACAATCGATGGAAAAACCATCGAAAAAGACTTTAGTGACGAACTCCTCGTATTATCGGGTACACCTGATAATGCAGAGCTAGTTGAAAGCATTATTACTGAAGTAGGCGATGATCCGGCAGTATGGTTACCAGTTTTTTTACAACATGTAAAAACTGATAAGAGGGAAACATGAAAAAGATAATTGTTATAATGGCACTAATATTGGTAACAGCTTTGCAAGCAACTAATTCAGCAAAAGCTTATCAATTCACAGGCATCTTAGAGTATGATGCGGCAAACTTTTGGAAGTCAGTTTTTGGAGGGAAAAAAGGAAAGCCAGCTCCTAAACCACCAGCTCCTAAACCACCAGCTCCTACACCACCAGCTCCTACACCACCAACTCCTAAAAAAGCAGCTCCTAAACTAATTTCGGCGGAGGCATTAATCTTAGAGGTATTGAAAAAACAACTTGATGTTAATAAAGAGCAGTTAGAGCAAACAAAAAAAATGCACAGCTCTATAACAGAAAATCGAAATCTTGGCGCTATACAGGCGGATCATAGCAGTTTTTTTCTAAAAAACCCGCAATGGATATATGATAAAGATAAAAAACTCGATATTTCATTATCTATATTCAAATCACTTAGTGATGTCCTGGGAAAAGAAAAGATTTCTGATTCTATCAGTGAGGCACGCAAATCTATTGAAAGACGTAGCCAATATGCAGCGATTATCGATAAAGCTGTAAGCTTGGAAACTTTCCAGCATACAGAAGGTCGTTTTAGCCAAATCTCAAAACTAGTAGAAAAAATTAATGAAACAAAAGATCTAAAAAGCATTGCAGAATTACAGGCGCACATTAAAGGCAAACTGGCCATGATTCAGAACGAAGTCACAAAACTGCAAATGGTTGCGCATCTACGCAATGCAGAACATACGCTTATCAGCCAACAAAAGCATAAACGCAATCTAAAAATTCTTAACAGTAGAAATACAAAAATGCCTACCATACGATCTATTCGATGATACTTTAAAACAACTTTGCCTCTACTATCATTGATCTTTTCTGATTGTAGAAACAACAGTGGACCTTAATATTGAGTTATCTCCCAACAATCCGAAGGGAAGCACAGAGAATTTGACCCACCATAAAATAATTCCGATGAAAAACGCTTATGGCAAATTGCATAAATGCAACTGAAATGCGCAACATACATCAATGTTCCAAGATAATGGAAAGATAAGAATTCGTTAAAGAGGAATGCCATGGACTTTAAAATGTTCACACAACTGTTCAGTAAAATTGATCAGACAACGAAGACATATGTCACAGACATTTCCTCAAAAACCATTATTGCAATTACACCCATCGTCTCAATCGGTCTTACCATCGCTTTTATCGTCTATGCATGGCTCATTATTCGCGGCACAATAGATATGCCGGTCTCTGGGTTCCTAAGCCGCTGCCTGCGGATAAGCATTATTACTTCAATTGCACTAACTACAGGACTTTATCAGCAAGACATTGCTAATTTAATCATCCAAATGCCTAATGACTTGTTAAACGCACTGATAAACAGTCCACCAAGCAGCGACCAATTAAACACCTTGATTGATAAAGTGGCTGAAAAAGGATTCGAATGTGCAAGCAAAGCTTTCGAAGAAGCTGCTTTTTTGGATGGTGATGGGCTGCTGTACGGTCTCTTCGGTATTATTATCTTACTTGCAACAAGCTTCCTCGCAGCAATCGGCGGTGGTTTCATTCTGCTGGCAAAAATCGCACTTGTGCTTCTTGTCGGACTTGGACCTTTCTTCATCATTGCCTTGCTCTGGCAACCAACCTATCGCTTTTTCGAGCAATGGATAGCTCAAGTCTTGAGTTATACAATTCTCATGGTACTGCTAGCCACCATATTTAGTTTGATGATGAACATCTTTGCAAATTATATGACCGATCTACAATTCGATGGAAAGCAGAATGTAGCCTATGCGCTTGGTGGTGCACTCATCCTATCCATTATTTCCATTGTGCTGTTATTTAAACTGTCAAGCATTGCCAATGCTTTGGCAAAAGGCGTTACATTCGGACATCTCTGGAGACAAAGTGCAATAGGAGGCACTGCTTCTCAGAGCAGCCGCACAGTCAAATAACCCACCAATGTAACAGATGACATCTGCGCTGTAGATGATCGCTTTTGTAAACAAAAAATAAAATCAAGAAATAAAAACAACTATAGGCTATATACTTTATAATCAAAATTGATATAATGATTAGAAAATGTTATAAAGTATATTTAACAGTCGAAAAAAAGGATTTGTTAAAATGAAACAAGTCATTATTGCAATTTTGATTGCAGTATTTCTATCGGCTTGCGCATTGGCTCCAAAGCCAAAGCAACCGAGCAATTGGAATCGAGTACCTATTAATAAAACTGTCCCTGCCGAAATTCAGCGAGGAGTAATATGAAAAAAAAGCAAGCTAAACCAGTAAAAGCCGAACGACTTAACAGCTACTACGAAGAAAGCCGAGGCTTGGAACGTGAAATCATCAACGAATTTATAAGTTAGCTAATTCAATAATATAATTGTTATTCCTTCTGGAACAAATAAAAACTAAAGAGATTCAAATATGAAAAAACTAGCTATTATAGCTATAATAAGTGTAACTCTTACAATGCCAAGCTTAGCATTAGGTCAGAAAAGTTCAATTAGTGTTACTTATCAACCCGCGCAATCATTTGATGAAGACTCCGTGCTATCTACAATGGAATATCAACTTGAGTACTTAAAAAAAATATATGGCTCTATAACGGGGATTAAAAAAAGGAGCTCACACTTAAACCACGAGGATAGTAATTTATTCTTTTCAAAACCACGGCTTATCTATGATAAGGTGCAACTACCGCTTATGGACCCCCAAATTCCCTCATTAATTCAGAAAATTAAAAAAGACGAAGATTCTTTTCTTAATGGGTCTGTTAATAATGCACGCGAAGCAATTGATAACCGCAGGCAATATGCTGAAATTATTGACAAAGCTGTAGATTCACGACTTTTTGTCCATAATAAATTTCATTCTTCATTACTTGAAAAAAGATTAAAGAACTTAGCCCAAATAGAGGATCTAAAAGGCACTGCCCAATCATGGGCATACATAGAAACTATGCTATCCACAATTGAGAATGAAAATATAAAACTAGAAACGATCGCACATTCACGCGATGTTGAACAAGCACTTATCAAACTGCTACAATACAAGCGCAATTCAAAGATTCTTAGATATGCAAATAAACAAATGCCTACCATACGATCACAATAAAATTTTTAAATAAATTCACCTATGCTATGACCCTCTTTGCTCGTTAAAACAGAAACCCTAAGAGGAAAAGCTAAACCAGTAAAAGAAGAAGCTTAGAACGTAAACTCGCAAGCGAATTTATAAGTTAGCTATAATTCAGTTATGTATCACTATAATTCAGTTATATATCAATTGTATAATTATCAATCCTTCCGCAACATGTAAGAACTACAAAGGAGCTAAATATGAGAAAGCTAACGATTATAGCGGCAATGAGTGTAATTCTTGCAACATTAAGCTCAGAAAAAAGTTGGAGTTCAAGCTCCAAGTTGGAAGACATACAGAACGATATTTATTTGCTAATACGAAAAATACATCTCTCCATAGAAGGCACTCCATTACAAAAGATAGCAACAATAAATAAAAATAGTCGTGATGTATTCTTTTTTAAACCAGAATCTATCTACGATGAAAAGCAACAAGACAACGTAGGCAAAAATTTGCCCTATTTAGTCGGCAAACTTAAAGATGACGAAAGATATATTCTTAATCCCTCTGTTGATGAAGCACGCAAAAAAATTGATAAACGCAGACAATATGCAGAGATTATCGATAAAGCTGTAAATCTCAAGATTTTTGAGGAAACAGAAAATCGTTTTCAGCAAATTGCACTAATGGTAGGCGATATAAAAAAAACAAACAATCTAAAGGACCTGACAGAATTGCAATTACACATGAAGCTCATGCGAGCTGCGTTACAGAATGAAGCAACAAAACTACAAATGATCGCACGTGCGCGCAACACTGAACAAATATTCATCAACCGGTTGAAACGCAAACGCAATATACAAATTCTTGGATCTGTCAATAAACAAATGCCTAAAATACGATCATCATGATGTTTTTTAGAATACACTGCCTCTACTACCATTGATATTTTCTGATTGTAGAAACAACAGTGGACCTTAATATTGAGTTCTCTCCCAACAATCCGAAGGGAAGCACAGAGAATTTGACCCACCATAAAATAATTCCGATGAAAAACGCTTATGACAAATTGCATAAATGCAACTGAAATGCGCAACATACATCAATGTTCCAAGATAATGGAAAGATAAGAATTCGTTAAAGAGGAATGCCATGGACTTTACAATGTTCACACAACTGTTCAGTAAAATTGATCAGACAACGCAGACATATGTTACAGACATTTCCTCAAAAACCATTATTGCAATTACACCCATCGTCTCAATCGGTCTTACCATCGCTTTTATCGTCTATGCATGGCTCATTATTCGCGGCGCAATAGATATGCCGGTCTCTGGGTTCCTAAGCCGCTGCCTGCGGATAAGCATTATTACTTCAATTGCACTAACTACAGGACTTTATCAGCAAGACATTGCTAATTTAATCATCCAAATGCCTAATGACTTGTTAAACGCACTGATAAACAGTCCACCAAGCAGCGACCAATTAAACACCTTGATTGATAAAGTGGCTGAAAAAGGATTCGAATGTGCAAGCAAAGCTTTCGAAGAAGCTGCTTTTTTGGATGGTGATGGGCTGCTGTACGGTCTCTTCGGTATTATTATCTTACTTGCAACAAGCTTCCTCGCAGCAATCGGCGGTGGTTTCATTCTGCTGGCAAAAATCGCACTTGTGCTTCTTGTCGGACTTGGACCTTTCTTCATCATTGCCTTGCTCTGGCAACCAACCTATCGCTTTTTCGAGCAATGGATAGCTCAAGTCTTGAGTTATACAATTCTCATGGTACTGCTAGCCACCATATTTAGTTTGATGATGAACATCTTTGCAAATTATATGACCGATCTACAATTCGATGGAAAGCAGAATGTAGCCTATGCGCTTGGTGGTGCACTCATCCTATCCATTATTTCCATTGTGCTGTTATTTAAACTGTCAAGCATTGCCAATGCTTTGGCAAAAGGCGTTACATTCGGACATCTCTGGAGACAAAGTGCAATAGGAGGCACTGCTTCTCAGAGCAGCCGCACAGTCAAATAACCCACCAATGTAACAGATGACATCTGCGCTGTAGATGATCGCTTTTGTAAACAAAAAATAAAATCAAGAAATAAAAACAACTATAGGCTATATACTTTATAATCAAAATTGATATAATGATTAGAAAATGTTATAAAGTATATTTAACAGTCGAAAAAAAGGATTTGTTAAAATGAAACAAGTCATTATTGCAATTTTGATTGCAGTATTTCTATCGGCTTGCGCATTGGCTCCAAAGCCAAAGCAACCGAGCAATTGGAATCGAGTACCTATTAATAAAACTGTCCCTGCCGAAATTCAGCGAGGAGTAATATGAAAAAAAAGCAAGCTAAACCAGTAAAAGCCGAACGACTTAACAGCTACTACGAAGAAAGCCGAGGCTTGGAACGTGAAATCATCAGCGAATTTATAAGATCGCGCAAAACAGCGTGGCGGGTGGCAACCGTTGTTGGTATTTTTGGGTTGTTCGGCATGATGTGTGGAGTCGTCGGCTTTTCTCAACCAGCTCCCACTCCCTTGGTGCTACGCGTTGATAACACGACTGGTGCCGTTGATGTTATCTCTGTGATGCGTGAGCATGAAACTAGCTATGGCGAAGTTGTAGACAGATACTGGCTCAATCAATATGTGCTTAACCGTGAAACTTACGACTATGACACTATCCAGCTGAACTATGATACTGCAGCGCTTTTAAGTGCACCGACTGTTCAACAGGAATTTTACAAAATCTATGAAGGTGAAAATGCGCGCGACCAAGTACTTTCCAATAAAGCACGCATCACAGTTAAAGTGCGGTCGATCCAGCCAAATGGACAAGGTCAAGCGACCGTGCGTTTTACGACGCAACAATATGATAGCAATGGCACAGTTGGTCCAAAACAACACCAAATTGCCACAATTGGCTACACGTATGTTGGTGCCCCAATGAAATCATCTGATCGATTGCTTAACCCTCTTGGTTTTCAGGTCACAAGTTACCGTGCTGATCCGGAAATACTTTTGAATAATTGAGGAATGGATTTATTATGAAAAAACTTGTGTTTGTTGCCTTACTATCCTCGTTTTCCTCACTTTATACGATACCTGTGCAGGCGCTTAAAACTCCATCCAATTCACAATATGATCATCGCATTCGCTATGTAACGTATAATGACGCTGATGTGGTTCAGATTGAAACCGTTCTTGGTGTAGCAACGCATATCATCCTTGAAGAAGGCGAACAGTATATCACTCATGCCTTTGGTGATGCTGAAGCCTATGCCTTTGCCCATAAGGGACGTCATATTTTTATTAAACCCAAAGCAGAGCTTGCCAATACAAACCTCATCGTTGTTACTGATAGACGTAACTATAAATTCCGGCTACAGTTTAAAAATGACCGTGCTGGAGCTATTTACGAGTTAGCTTTCCATTATCCCGATACAAATACCCAGAATTTACAGGAAAACAAACAACGCCTTGCCATTGAACATGGTTTTCATCAAGCCGTAAACGGTTATAATCTTAGCTATACCATGAGCGGCAATCAAGATATTGCTCCGATAAACGCTTGGGACAATGGACGTATTACCTATTTCAAATTTCCCACCAACATGGATATGCCATCAATTTACGTAGTGGATGCAGAAGGCAACGAAAGCTTAATACCGCGTACTGTTGTAGGCAATTCCAATGATATTATCGCTGTTCATAAAGTCAATCCTAAGTGGATCATACGGCTTGGCAAACGTGTTTTAGCTGTTTTCAACGAAAACTATGACCCTAATGGTATACCAAACACAACCAGAACAGTGTCCTCTGTGGTTCATCGTATTAATAAAGGAGGTAAATGATGTTCGGCAATAAGAAAGGAGATGAAATCAACATAGACACGGAAATGGACTATGCCGAGCAAAAGCATATTGAAAATGCGTATGGTAGCTCCGAATTAGGTTCTGAACGTCGTCCAACCATTCCCGGTGCACGTACATTGTTAATAGTAGGAATCATCGTCATAGTAACGATACCGATTGCTCTCACTTGGAAGGCTTTAAAAATGCGCAATAGCGTAAACCTTGAAGAGGAAAAGCCACAACAGACGGTACAACAAATTATACCTAGCTATACCCCTCGAGTCATAGAGGAACCAAAGGTCGTAGAAGAATTAGAAATACCAACCCAGAAAGAAGAAGAAACACAGGGTATCCCTCCAGCCTTAGCTCAACTTCTTCAAACAACGGTTCCACCACATTTGATCAAGGATACTGAGGAATTAGCGCGTCAACGTATGTTAAATTCCGGTCTTAACAACGGTGGCAGTAGCGAAAGCTCTTCAGAGCATTCGAAAAATAATACATCTGACAGTGGAAATGGTGGCGCGTTATTCGATCAGCTCCAACCTGTACGATTAAGTCAATCACAGGCTGTTCAACTCCGTAACCGTGATTTATTAATTACGCAGGGAACACAGATAGATTGTACACTGGAAACAAAGATCGTCACATCACAACCAGGTATGACCACATGTCATTTAACACGTGATGTCTATTCTACGAGTGGTCGCGTTGTTTTGTTAGATCGTGGCTCTAGAGTCGTTGGTTTTTATCAAAGCGGTGTACAACAAGGACAAACGCGTGTTTTTGTGCAATGGTTGCGTATTGAAACGCCTTCTGGTGTTATTGTCAATCTTGATTCACCTGGCACTGGCCCCCTTGGTGAAGCTGGTATCGGCGGCTGGTTGGATACACATTTTTGGCAACGATTCGGCGGTGCAATTATGATCAGCATAATTGGTGATTTGGGAGAATGGGTGAAAGGCAAAATTGGTCTAGGAAATAAGGAAGAAGATAAGGAGAAGTCACAATCTCAAAATATGCATGGTGCTGAATCGGTGGTTGCCGAAGTCCTGCAAAACTCAATCAACATTCCACCAACACTTTACAAAAACCAAGGCGAGCGGGTGAATATTTTTGTTGCTCGGGATCTGGATTTCAGTAATGTCTACAGCCTCGTTACACGCTAAGCAAGTACAGAAGGATCAGGCAGTTGCACAACTTTTGCAGCCGCTTGATCATTTCTTAAAAGATCCGAAAATTACTGAATTATCGATCTGTCGCCCTTGTGAAATATGGACAAAAAGCTTCGAAGGTTGGCAGATGCATAGTGCACCAGAGCTGACAAGCGCTTTTTTGCAGACGCTTATCACAGCCATTATCGTTTATAATGGTATGGCTCCCAAAAGCATTAATTATGTGCTGTTGCCAGGAGGGCAGCGCGGTACAATTATACAAACACCAGCTGTCATTGATGGTGGCCTATCCTTTATGATTCGTAAGCATTCTCTCACGGTTAAGACGCTAGAGGAACTCAACGAAGAAGGAGCGCTCAATGGCTTTAGCGATGTGAGTTTCAATAAACCTTCAGAGAAAGAAGCGAATGATTTCTTATCAAAACAAGATTTCACGCGATTGGAGCCCTTTGAAGTTGAACTCCTGCAATTGAAACGTGACAGAAACATTCTTGAATTTTTGGAACAATGCGTCCTTCATAAACGCAACATCATTATTGCAGGCAAAACAGGATCAGGTAAAACGACATTTGCCCGTTCCTTAATCGAAAAGGTACCAATAGAAGAGCGTATTATCACCATTGAAGATGTTCATGAGCTTTTCTTACCAAACCATCCTAACCATGTACATATGCTGTATGGTGACGACGTGGGCCGTGTTTCAGCTGATGAATGTTTAGATGCGTGTATGCGTCAATCGCCTGACCGCATTTTTCTTGCTGAACTGCGTGGCAACGAAGCGTGGGAATATCTCAATTCGTTGAACACTGGCCATCCCGGATCAATTACCACAACACATGCAAACAATGCTTTGCAAACATTCGAACGGTGTGCCACATTGATCAAAAGGTCAGAAGTTGGCCGCCAATTCGATTTAGAAATGATAAAAATGGTACTCTACACCACAGTTGATGTGGTGTTGTTCTTCAAAGATCGAAAGCTTTTTGAAGTTTTTTACGATCCAATTTTTTCTAAATCAAAAATGGCTTAAGCGAAGCTTTTCTTTTAAGTACCGATAGTCGCAATATAATACCGTAAATTCAAAAACAGCCGTGACAAATTGTCACGGCTGTTTTATTGAATTCAAACCTTTTTAAACAGCACCCTTCCTACATCAACTATACTTCTCTGCTATACCTTTCGCGCTCTTACAGGACAAAAATAAAAGAGGGAGGATAAAAAATCATAGGAAAACCAAGTCATACATGAAGATTCCATTACTCTTGTATTCCATCACTTTAATAAATTCTTGTAATATTTTTTTGAAAGTTCCACTTTATATTGAAAGTGAAAATTACTACAGAATAAACATTCTTAAATAAAAGAGGCAGCTCTCACCTCACTTATCACTCTGCCCTTATGACACCAAGCTATCCGACAACCATAAACAATCGTCATAGAAGCAATGGCTTAATATTGAATGTCCTTTTAAATACTTCCCTAGGTGCATCGTTTGATAAAGACGGAATACTATCCGTATTCAAAAGCAATCGTCAGATTGATATAGATAATTGGATGTATAGCTGTTAACGTGAAGAGACAAATTTTACCGTCTTTTTCTTTTTGATAAAAGTTTTATCGTCATGCGAAATTCTGGAAATTCTAAACGATGCCCCTCTTAACTTTGATGACATGTTTAACAACTGCTTGCGGTATTAACTTTAGCATTTTAAGCGCGCATTATCATGAATTTCAAGGCCATATTATTAGAGTCAAAAAAGAAACAAAACACAAAATTATTGTAATTGCGAGATTTCGTAGTTTTTACCACCAATTGTGATCTTATGTTGAAAGAACAAATTTCACACCGGTTATAGCAATGCTTTTTGATCGTGTAAAAATTGTAACTGTTATGGGAGCGCCTTTATTAAAAGCGCTGTTTGTTAAACTTGAAAAAGCTATTCGATTTTTTAATAAATGCTATGCATATACACAATACAAATCCCTCACTCTATTTGTAATTGAACAAACAGAAGTGTTAAGAAAAATCTGAACACACTCCAACTATAAATGTGCTTTCAATCATGACAAAATAACTTATGAAAAAAAGCTAACAAAACCGAAGCACTTTAATCGCAAAAGACAATACATTGCCTCCACTTAAACCAAATCTTTGAGCAAGAGCACTGCCAAATACCGCTATATAGCCAGATCGTTTGAATCTGAAAATGTTTTAATGCGTTTTATGGATTTTTTTATCCACAATAAGAGGCATCTCACCTAGCACCGTCAAACCAAGCAAAATAACTATGGACTTTTAAAAAAGCTGCTCTTGCTATTGGCATCATTCTCGAAAAACATAGGAGATAAATTATCCAATCACTTGGAGAGTATCTATGTGATATGGTTGCAAAAGAAAACCATGATGAATTGTCTCTTGAAAGATCATTCTACACATCACTGAATGTAGCATTTGAAGCAACTTCTCGAACAGCAAGTGAAGAAAAAGCCACTGTTTATTTTTTGGGAAACAGTAGCCTCTTTCTTTGAGGGTTTATATATCAACACTTTATTATTTAACAATGCATGAGTTAGAACCTATAGTTAGAACTCATGTCCTGGATCTGTATTAACAGGCTTTTGCGAGAAAAACATTTCAGTATCTGCTTGTAGTACATTTTGACAATTTTTAGATGACTGAACAGCACTCCCAAGGAAACATTTCTTCCCCCACTCTTCTCTTAATTTCTCATCCTTCTTAAATTCTTCTACGCTATAGGTTTTTTCACAACCAGCTACGAGCAACACCGTGATGCATAATAAAATAAATTTTTTCACTTTACCCCTCTTTCAATATCTCATTTGTTAATATCCCCCCCCAAGATGGGGTTTTAATTTTTACGCTATATCAGGATACAACTTTATTATCGTCACTTCTTTGCTTTTATAATAGAAGAATTCACGACAGACGTCGTATGAGTTTTTCATAGCACAAAATGATAAGGAAAGAGCCAAAACTTAATACAAATGATGAAATCATAAGGTGCACTAATCCTTTTGTCCATTCCATTTCAAATATCGATACTGCAACAGGAGTTGTTGCGAGCCCTAGAAAGCCTATAAGCATTATAATGCTTAGTATCACTCTTAATGGACCACGAAGCCATAAAAGAAAGGACTAATCCTTTTTGCCTATTTGTATTTTGGTCATTGATTTTCCCCCTTTAATGTTGTGGCTATTCTCTATTTATTTTTCTCACGCTTCACTATCCCAAAATATACAGAAAACAATAAGTGATACAAGTATTTCTATAGGGATTTCTTCATAAAATCTTCAAAATCGGTTTGGTATTCATTAGATAGAATATGCAACTTAGTAGAAAATAGCTTCATTTAATATTTTTTTAAGGAAAGCAATTTTTTCCCCTTTGAAGAATAGAATAGGATTAACCCAAGTTTGATCAGGCAATTTTTGTTTCAAAATCTCTTTGTTTGTGCGTTCTTTTAACCCACTGTAAAATCATATTTTTCACATCGGGAAATAAATTTACCAAGCATTTTTTATGACTCATAAGAAATTCATGATGCTTCATAAGACAAATGATAGAGACAAAATAATCAAACACTGTAATCTGAGCATAGCAAAAATTTTTCTTTTCAATAAAAGAGCTGTCCCTGAAATTCTATCAAGATAAAGCATAATTTCTATAACAGTTAAATATGTCTAAGGATGCTGTTCACCTTATACAAAGTGTTGATTTATAATGATAATTTATTGTTTTACATGTTAAATGAGAGACACGAATATCCTAAGATTCTCTCATTTCAAACCTGTTTATGTTGAATCAAACAAAACCACTCACTCGCTTGCACATAACAAGCGGGATAAGCGTGTGGATAAAAACTGTTTAAGAAAGGGCTAAAACGCCTCTTATGAATCGCTTTCATGCAAGGACTATCGCAACATTGGGGGCTGGAAAAATAGTATGAGGGTGCCGGCTTGCAACTGCTTATCCAAATTCAAGAGGCATTTTCTCAATGCGATACCTCTTTTGTCCAGAAAGATTTTCATCTTTTATGCAGTAACAGCTGCGTTTTTATACGCATAAAAAGTCTACAAACTGTTAGAAATCAATACCCATGCAACACCCCAAAAAACACAAAAGACATGGAGGAGCAATTTATTGCCCTTACTTTATTCTCGTTAACCAGTATTTAAAGGCGACGTTCAACCATGAGTTTTTTAATCTCAGCAATTGCCTTCGCTGGATTTAAGCCCTTTGGACAAGTTTGTGTACAATTCATAATCGTATGGCATCGATAAAGCCGAAAAGGATCTTCCAAATTATCAAGACGCTCACCACACATTTCATCACGTGAATCAGCAATCCAACGGTAAGCTTGGAGCAAAATGGCAGGCCCCAAATAACGATCGCCATTCCACCAATAGCTGGGACATGATGTCTGACAGCATGCACACAAAATACACTCATAAAGGCCATCGATTTTTTGGCGATCAGTGTAACTTTGCAACCATTCCTTCGCCGGCTCAGGCGAAACGGTTTGCAACCAAGGTTCAATCACACGATGCTGTGCATAAAAGCGCTTTAAATCAGGAACCAAATCCTTAACAACTGGCATAGAAGGAAGAGGATACACTTTTATTGGGTGCTTTACATCATCCATACCTTTGGTACAAGCAAGCGTATTTTTCCCATCAATATTCATCGCACACGAACCACAAATACCTTCACGGCATGACCGACGAAGTGTCAAAGTTGGATCAATATGATTCTTGATAAATAAAAGTCCATCAAGAATCATTGGCCCACAGGCTGAACGATCGACATAATAGGTATCAAGATGGGGATTTTCTTCATCATCAGGCGACCAACGGTAAACATGAAATTCGGTCAGTTGTGTAGCACCTTCAGGCTTAGGCCAAACCTTTCCAGCTTTCACTTGAGAATTTTTGGGAAGTTTAATTTGTACCATAATTTATTCTCCCCTTAGTAAACACGTTTTTTAGGAGCAATACGCTTTAAGTCGATACCACCATCTGCTTCAGGTGTTAACGGATCGACATGAACTGGCCTATATGACAACGTCACTTTGCCCTCTTTTGATAAATTTGAAAGCGTATGATGACGCCAATTTTTATCATCACGCTCTGGATAATCTTCACGCGCGTGAGCACCCCGGCTTTCTAAACGCGCTTCTGCAGAATAAACAGTGGTAATCGCATTAATCATCAAATTCTCAAGCTCTAATGTTTCGACTAAATCAGAATTCCATATCAATGATCGATCTGTTACCTTGAGATCAGACAATTCACCCCAGATTTGACTTATCCGCCGACATCCTTGTTGCAAAGACTCAGCTGTACGAAATACCGCGGCATCTTCCTGCATAGTCCGTTGCATTTTTTCACGCAGCACAGCGGTTGGTATTGCTCCTTGAGCAAAACGCAAACGATCGAAACGTTCCATAATTTCGTCAACGGCAACCTCATTAAGAGGTGGAATTTCGGCATCGCGATCAATCACTTCACCCGCACGAATTGCAGCTGCTCGCCCAAACACGACAAGGTCAATTAATGAATTTGAACCCAAGCGGTTAGCACCATGAACAGAAGCGCATCCAGCCTCACCCACAGCCATCAAACCTGGTTGAACACGATCAGGCGAATCAGCCGTTGGATTGAGAACTTCTCCATAGTAATTGGTAGGAATACCACCCATATTATAATGAACCGTTGGAAGGATGGGGATAGGTTCCTTTGTCACATCAACACCTGCAAAAATCCGTGCTGATTCAGAAATCCCCGGCAAACGCTCATGCAATATAGCAGGATCAATATGGTTGAGAACCAAATGGATATGATCTTTCTTTGGACCAACCCCGCGTCCCTCACGAATTTCAAGCGTTATACACCGCGAAACAAGATCACGTGAAGCCAAATCTTTAAAGGAAGGGGCATAACGCTCCATAAAACGTTCGCCTTCAGAATTGACCAAATATCCGCCCTCACCCCGTGCTCCTTCTGTAATTAAGCAGCCAGAACCATAAATACCTGTTGGATGAAATTGAACAAATTCCATATCCTGAAGCGGCAATCCAGCACGCGCGATCATTCCACCACCATCTCCCGTACAGGTATGAGCCGATGTAGCAGAAAAATAAGCACGCCCATATCCACCGGTTGCAAGAACCACCATCTTAGCAGAAAAACGGTGTATTGTGCCATCATCGAGGTTCCATGCCACAACGCCAGTACACACACCATCAGTCATGATTAAATCAAGCGCAAAATATTCGATAAAAAACTGTGCATTATGCTTTAAGCTCTGTCCATAAAGCGTATGTAAAATCGCATGCCCAGTACGATCTGCCGCTGCGCATGTGCGTTGGACAGGAGGCCCTTCTCCAAACTCTGTCGTATGTCCGCCAAAAGGTCGTTGATAAATTTTACCTTCTTTTGTGCGTGAAAAGGGAACCCCATAATGTTCTAGCTCGTAGACAGCAGCAGGAGCGTTACGCACCAAATATTCCATTGCATCGGTATCACCCAACCAATCAGATCCCTTCACTGTATCGTACAAATGCCATTGCCAATTATCAGGTCCCATATTTGAAAGTGACGCTGCAATACCACCCTGTGCGGCAACTGTATGTGACCGGGTTGGAAAAACCTTTGTGATACATGCTGTTTTTAATCCTTGCTCAGCCATGCCAAGCGTTGCACGCAAACCAGCGCCCCCTGCTCCAACAACAACAACATCAAATTTATGATCTACAGTGCGATAAGGGGCGTTACCTGCTCTAGCGCCCAGAGACGATCCTGTGCTCACCATATTGTTTAAACCCCTAATGCAATTTTTAAGAGAGAAAAAATGATTACACCCCCCAGAACGAAACAAAATAAAACATTCAATACCAAAAATAAGATCCGCATACTTTCATGTCGAATATAATCTTCAATAACAACCTGCATGACAAGTTTCATATGATAAAGGACTGAAAGAGTCATCAATCCCAACGTAATAGCAACAACAGGATGCGAAAGCCGTGCATGCACAATGCTATAGTCCTTTCCCACCAGTGAAAGAATAAGAATAATGAAAAATATCAAAAATGGTAGATTAATAAAACCTGTCAAACGCTCTAGCCAAAAATGCTCTGTTCCTGCGTGCGCACTCCCAAGTCCACGCACTTTTCCAAGTTCCGTTCGAAAATCTTTTTTCATACTTCTCTCCACCCCTCGTTAGACAATGCTATATCCAATAATCCAAATCGCGAAAGTGACGATAAGAGAAATAAAAACTGTTGCCCAAGCAGTTAACGTTGCCTTTTCTTTAGCTAAAAGGCAAGGTTTTATATCCCAAACGATATGGCGAATACCGCCAACCATGTGATGAACGCCAGCAAGAGTATAAAGAAACAAAATACAAAGCCCAGGCACAGAACCATAAATCTTATTAACCATTCCAAATGCCTCAACCCCACAAGCGATTGAAACTAACCAAATAGCGAGAAAGACCATTCCGAAATAAAGTGCCATACCGGTGATACGATGCGCGATTGACATCGCCATAGTAATGGACCAACGATAAATACTTAAATGAGGGGAATGAGGGCGCTCTTTTATTCTAGTTGTCTCTGTCATAAAATATCCGATCTGACTTTCACTGCAACCACATCATGAGCGAAAAGACTCGCACAAAAAATCAAGTGCATTATCGTTTTCACTTGTTTGGCATCTAAAAGGCCAACACTTAAAATTAGGTCGGTTGTCTCAAATAACGGATTAAAGGTCGCGCATAAAAAAACCGATTGTTTTACAGACACAAGCCATAAAACTCGCCTTAATTTAGTACAATTTCATCTTCACGTCAAAGGTCAAACACCGTTTTCAAATATAAACACGTATTTTTTCAAGCCACGCTCATTCCTGCTTCCAAAAGTAGATGACATGCCCCTCCACATAATGCATTCCACTTCAACCATTATGAGAAAAACAAAAAGCGTACTCTTTCGAAGAATACTTAAAACCACCCTTTGTAGCTACAAGTCCTTGTAGCTACAAACACGAATCACTCATAATACAAAGAAGCAATATAAAAGCAGCTTCTTTATAAACTCTTTCTGTAGGAGTATTTATTCGGCAGCTTGTTTTGCCGCTTCCACTGTAACGGCTGCTGCTTCCACGCCTTCAGCAACCTTTGCACTTTTTTTCCGATGATCTCTTTTTTCAGCGATACGGGCAGCTTTACCTCTCAAAGCACGGAGGTAATAGAGTTTCGCGCGACGCACTTTACCGCGACGCACAAGCTCAACACCTTCAATCAAGGGAGAATAAACTGGAAACACACGTTCAACACCTTCACCATAAGAAATTTTGCGCACTGTAAAGGTTTCATTCAGACCACCGCCTGAACGTGCGATACAAACGCCTTCATAAGCCTGAACACGCGTCCGCGTACCTTCGGTCACGCGCACCATAACACGGACCGTATCCCCTGCTTGAAATTCTGGCAGTTGGCGTTTTGCTTCAATTTTTGCGCACTGTTCAGCTTCAAGCTGTGCGATAATATTCATTTCTTTCATCCTTTATTTTCTTTATTGAACAGTCAGAGCGCTCAACTCTTGCCGAAAAAATTTTTCATAAACAAAAAAGAAGTTCTTTAGACTATGCTTTACACAGGAGCGAATACACCATTCCCTAATTTTGGAACTACAGAAAACCCTTTACAGGAAAATTCTCTCAAAAAAGAGAGCCATGCAATACACTACCTTACAACATGAATCAAGTTTTCTGACGATTTTTATTATAAAGAGCATAAAGATCAGGACGACGTTGACGTGTTAACAATTCGGCTTGCTGTTGACGCCAATCGGCGATAGCTTTGTGATGGCCTGATGTCAAAACTGGAGGAATACCCTGCCCTTCAAAAACAGCAGGGCGCGTATATTGAGGGTGCTCAAGCAAACCATTCTCAAAGCTTTCACACTTTCCAGAGATCTCATTGCCCATCACTCCAGGGAGAAGACGTACAATAGCATCCAAGAGAACCAGTGCCGCCGTTTCTCCACCTGAAAGAATATAATCACCAATGGATACTTCCTCCAATTCCCGCGCTTCCACTATCCGTTCATCGACACCTTCAAAGCGCCCACAAACCAATGTCACTCCACAACCAAGCGCCAAAGAACGTGCATAAGCTTGATTAAAAAGCTTCCCACGCGGGCTCATCAGCAACCTTGGCGAATCATTTGGACAACTATCAAGTGCAGCCGCTAAGACATCCGCCCGCATCACCATACCAGCACCACCACCAGCCGGTGTATCATCAACGCTATGGTGCTTATCCAAAGCAAAATCTCTAATCTGCACTGTATCGAGGGACCATATCCCTCGCTCTAAAGCTTGCCCTGCTAAAGAATAACCCAAAAAACCCGGAAACATTTCAGGATAAAGTGTTAAAATGCGTGCTTGAAACTTCATTTTTTCATTCCTTCATCCTCATTTAAGCCAAGTCGCTTTCTATCTTATCTTTCTCCTCGTCGCTAAATAAACCCGCTGCTACTGGATCAACAACAAGAAAACCAGAAGCAATGCAAATTTCTGGCACCGCTGCCTTGCTAAACGGAATAAGTACAGTTTTGCCCGTATCCAAACGCATTTCAAGCAAATCACCAGCTCCGAAATTAAAAAAACCACTCACCTCCCCTAAAATTTGGCCAACATAATCCTGCACACGAAGTCCAATTAAATCGACTTGATAAAATTCATCTTCCATCAAATCATCAACCAATTGATCACGGGTGACATAAAGGTGAATTCCCTTTAAGCCTTCAGCAGCATTGCGATCTTCAATTCCTTTAAAACGCACAATCGCATTACTTTTTTGCACACGAAGAGTTACAATTTCATAAGGACGGCCCATATCATCATAAAGGAGACCATAAGTTTTTAAACGCTGTGGTTCACCACTCAAGACTTTAACCAAAACATCTCCCTTTATACCATGAGGGTAACCAATAATGGCAAGATAGACTTTATTTTTAAGTTTTTCTCTATTATATTTCATGTAAAATATCGTCTTCTAAAAACGAATCCCTCAATTTTATAGCTTTCTATTCAACCTTGTTGCCATATAAAAATCTTCCCAAAAGACCTTTCTTGGTAACAAAACAAATTAATAATTAAGGAGAAGTCTTATGGCAAATGTTATGCTTTTTTACAAAGATATCACCCCAATCAATAAAGTTTCCCATAAAAATTTAAAATTTGCTCCTCCAAGTGATATGTCTTTTGCCAAAGATACTCACTGGGTTCCTTTAGCAAGCAGTGAATATTTTCAAGCAGCTCTACATTATCCGATTTTGTTTATGTGCGCAGAAGATGAACAAAAGAAAAAACACTACACATCCGCTGCTCTTGTAGGTCTTTCTAACGACGAAAATGATTACATCACCTCTGATAAAAGTTGGGAAAAAAATACTTATGTTCCAGCTTTTGTTCGTCGCTATCCTTTTGTTCTTGCACAATTTAAAGATGAAAAAGAGCTTTCTGTTTGCTTTGATCAGCAATCAGGCATGTTTAATGAAGTTACAGGCACAGAACTTTTTAATTCAGATGGATCTATTTCTCCCTTTATGGAAGAGCGTATTCGTTTTCTTGAAAGCTTTAAAATTGCTATGGAAAAAACCGCTGAGTTTATTGATGCTCTTGTAGAGATGGACCTTTTGAGCCAGAAATCAATCAATGTAAAAAATGACAAAGGTCTTTCAGCGCAATTAGAACATTTCTGGGTTGTTGATGAAGAAAAGTTGAACAAATTATCCGCGCATCAGCTTGCAAAACTCCATAAAAATGGCTTTTTAGGATTGATTTTTGCGCATCTTATGTCAACAAACAATCTTTTAAAAATACTCTCTCTAAAAGGTGAAAAACACATTACCAGTCATGAAGAGCAGTCTTCCCAAAAGAACGGTTGCTCCAATGATGAAAAACCTCAAAAGAAAGAGACCCTCAACTAGAAATGCCCGAAAAAGATGACAGTAGAAAAGACAAAAATGTTTTCCTGATTCCAGCCGATCCTGCTATTTTAGCTGCAAGGAAAAATTGGCTGGATAATCTTCTAAAAACACGTCGCGTGGCTGCACACACAGCACACGCCTATGAGCGTGATACACGGCAGTTTTTGTCTTTTCTTTGTCAACATCTCGGACACGAGCCAACTTTTAATGATCTTGCCAATTTGCGCACCATTGATTTACGTGCTTATCTAGCTCATCGCCGTACACACAATATAAGCGCCCGTTCTTTAAGCCGGAGTATGGCGGGTTTACGCTCTTTTTTCAGCTACTTATCCCGCGAAGAGATTGTCAGCGTCCCTGCTGCTAAACTTGTCCGATCCCCAAAACAGCCAAAATCGCTGCCAAGACCTTTGACGATAGAATCAGCACTGCATGTAGTCAAACAAGAAAATCAACAGGAAAGTCAACCATGGATAACTACGCGCAACGCTGCTGTCTTAATGCTTCTTTATGGCTGTGGAATGCGAATATCAGAAGCCTTAAGCCTCACACCAGAACAATTTTCTGATCCTGAAAAAACAAGTTTATTCGTCATTGGCAAAGGTGGAAAAACACGTCTTGTCCCCCTCATCAAAGTCGTTTACGAAGCAGTACAGAATTATCTCAAATGCTGCCCATATCCTTTAGTGGACAAGCAACCAATGTTTCGTGGTGCTCGAGGTGGCCCCTTGCAGCCAGCCATCATTCAACGCGCTGTTCGAAACTTACGTGCTCACTTGGGGTTGCCAGAAACTGCTACACCCCATACACTGCGTCATTCTTTTGCTACTCATCTTTTGTCACGTGGAGGAGATTTGCGTACCATTCAAGAACTTCTCGGCCATGCTTGTCTTTCCACCACCCAAGCTTATACCCATGTGGATACAGACCGCCTGTTGAAAATTTATCAAAAAGCGCATCCCCGCGCCTAAAAACTGCATTAAATAGATTCAACCTCAAGCGCCAAAGCATGAACACATGTTGCTAACTCTTTGTGTAAAACTTTATAAATAGCCCGATGTATTTCTACACGCGTCATACCCGAAAAAGAAGAAGACAGAATTTTCACTCGGAAATGCGTTTCCCCCTTACCATCAAAAGCATGCTCATCATGGGGATGTCCCGCATGAAGATGGCTCTCATTAATCACCTCAAGCTTTTGCGGATGAAAAGCTTCCTGAAGTTTCATGTTGATCGTTGTTTGAATTGTGGTAGACATGTTATTCCTTCATAAAAAGAACGATAGAATACGTCTTTTTTATTATCAAATGGGTGCGAAAATAAATTTTTCAAAAGTCAATTCTTGTCAAAGCAACCGATTTTGCATAAACCTAGAGATATGGCAATAACATCTAAATTATTCGACTCAATTCGAATCAGCTCAAATAAGAAGCAACAGGCTGAATCACAAGCACAGAAGTGTCAATGGGAAGGCTGTGAAAAAGCAGGGACTCATAAAGCACCCGCAGGCCGGAATCACGAAGGGCAGTATTTGCACTTTTGTATCGAACATGTGCGTGCTTATAATAAAAATTTTAATTATTTCTCTGGTCTTAGCGATAAAGATATTGCAAAATTCCAAAAAGATGCTCTCACAGGGCACCGTCCAACATGGCCCACTGATCTCAACAATGGTGTATCGAAAAAGACAGCCGCCACTTACGCGAAAATTCGCTCTGGAACAGCTGCTTATCAAAACCGTATGCGCGATCCATTCACTCTGTTCACGCAACGTCATTCAACCAATACTTTCTCACGAAAATTAAAACCCTTAGAAGCCAAAGCTTTTGATACATTAGGCTTACAAGCCAATGCTTCAGCTGAAGATATCAAAACAAAATACAAAGAATTGGTCAAAAAACACCATCCTGACACCAATGGTGGCAATCGTTCTTCAGAAGAACGCTTTCGCGATGTCCTGCACGCCTATAATTTATTAAAAAAATCTGGTTTGTGCTAAAAGACTGGTTTGTGCTAAAAGAAACGCATATTCATGCGAATTTTTTCATCAAAATCATCATTGTTTTTGCAAAACGTTATAGACCATAGAGTAAAGTATCTCTTTTATAGAGCATTGCATAAGTGCTCTAACTCCTGTATCGTTTCCTAACGAATAAAAGTAAATAGCGTATTTCTTTCCAAAAAAAACAATGACAAAAACAAAGCTTACAGCCGAAAATGTACCCGATATCACAGTCTGCGCTCGTGATCTGTTTAATATTGATACAGATATAAAAGTACCTGCTTTTAGCACAAAAAGCCCTCATGTTCCTGATGTAGATCCCGATTATCTTTTTGATCAACAAACAACTTTAGCGATTCTAGCAGGCTTTGCATTTAACCGCCGTGTTATGGTTTCCGGCTATCATGGAACAGGTAAATCAACGCATGTTGAACAAATTGCTGCACGTCTCAACTGGCCTTGCATTCGCATTAATCTTGACAGCCACGTCAGCCGCATCGATCTAGTGGGAAAAGACGCTATTGTTTTGCAAGATGGGCTACAAATCACTGAATTTAAAGAAGGTATTTTACCATGGGCCTATCAAAACAATATTGCGCTCGTTTTTGATGAATATGATGCGGGTCGACCCGATGTCATGTTTGTCATTCAACGCGTTCTTGAATCCTCTGGACGACTGAGCTTGCTTGATCAAAGTCGTGTCATTGCGCCTCATCCAGCATTTCGTCTTTTTGCAACAGCAAACACCATTGGTCTTGGTGATACGACAGGACTTTATCATGGCACACAACAAATCAATCAGGCTCAAATGGACCGTTGGTCTATTGTGACGATATTAAATTATTTACCTCATGATAAAGAAGTTGCGATCATTTGTTCGAAGGTTAAATCTTTTCAGACAGCTGAGGGAAAAAAGACAATTTCAAAAATGGTGCATGTTGCTGATATGGTGCGCCAAGCTTTTATTAATGGAGATCTTTCAACGGTCATGAGCCCACGCACTGTTATTCATTGGGCAGAAAATACCACAATTTTTCAAGATGTTGGTTTTGCCTTTCGGTTAACCTTTCTCAATAAATGTGATGAACTCGAACGTGCCACTGTCGCAGAATTTTATCAACGTGCCTTTGGACAAGAGCTTCCCGAATCACTCATTCATGGTGTCTTGCCTTAAGGAATACATCAATCATGGCCGCAGAGGTTGGCAACAATAGTCAAAGTCTAAAAAACAACGCTTCCAACAACACTCTTGATGCTGAAGCTTTTAAAAAAGCACTTTCCACTTGTATCCGCGCAATTGCGGGCACCCACAACCTTGAAGTTGCCTTTAGTCACAATAAACCATCCCTGAGCGAAAATTATGCACGCTTACCGGAACTACCACTACACGCAACAAATAAAGATGTAACTGTTACCCGCGGACTAGGCGATTCCATGGCTTTGCGCAAAGCATGGCATGATAGCGGCATCCACATACGATTCGCTCCAAGAGAATCAGAAGCACGCGCTGTTTTTGATGCTCTCGAACAAACCCGTGTTGAAGCAATCGGTACTTTAGCTATGGAAGGCATTGCAAAAAATCTTGATACAATGCTAGCCGATAAGTATCAAAGAGCCCATTATCAGAAGATAAACAGCCAAAGTGAAGCGCCCATTCAAGAAGCAATTGCACTTTTATTACGTGAAAAAATAACAGCGCGTCCTCCCCCAAAAGAAGCTGGGCCTGTCTTAGAATTATGGCGTCACGCAATTGAAGAAAAAGCCGCAGCAGAACTGAACGAACTGACACATCATATTCATAACCAACACGCTTTCGCACGAATTGTTCGTCAAATGCTTGTTACCCTCAAAATGGCAATCCAACTAGAAGAAGATTCTGAAAGTACAGACAACCAAAAATTGTCAAGCGGGAGTGAAGCTCAAAACCAAGCAGAAGAAGAGAGCGAAAACGAAAAACACACCCAAAGTGAAGAACAAACAACAACTGAACAAGAAAGTGATGCGCAAGACGAAGGAAAAACGCAAGCGACAAAATCAAGTGACGCTGATACATTCGAAGAAGAGCAAGAGGACCTTTGGCAAGAAAAACCAAGCAAATCCAAACGCCTTCTTGCTCTTTCAGAACAGATGGAAAGCCTTGGCAATTATAAAGTTTTTACCCGCCAATTTGATGAGGTTTTGGAAGCGACCGATTTTTGCTCTGAAAGCGAATTGGATCACTTGCGCCATTGCCTTGATAAACAAATCAATCATCTTCAAAACATTGTTGGGCGTTTAGCAAACCGCCTACAACGCCGCCTAATGGCACAACAAAATCGCAGTTGGCATTTTGATCTTGAGGAAGGATATCTCGATACAGCACGGCTCCCACGGCTTATTCTTGACCCAACACAACCCCTCTCTTTCAAAATGGAAAGCAACACCCAATTTCGAGATACAGTTGTTTCATTACTCATTGATAATTCAGGATCAATGCGCGGACGTCCGATTACAGTTGCGGCAAGTTGTGCGGATATTTTAGCGCAAACTCTTGAACGTTGCGGAGTCAAAGTTGAAATTTTGGGCTTTACCACAAAAACTTGGAAAGGCGGAAAATCCCGCGAAAAGTGGCTCACCCAAAATAAACCCCATAATCCTGGACGCCTTAATGATTTGTGTCATATCGTCTATAAAAGTGCCGATACACCGTGGCGTCGAGCAAGGCGCAATTTAGGTTTGATGATGCAAGAAGGATTACTGAAAGAAAATATCGATGGTGAAGCCCTTATTTGGGGGCATCAACGTCTTTTATCACGGCGCGAACAGCGTCGCATTCTTATGGTCATTTCTGATGGAGCACCTGTAGACGATTCAACACTGTCCGTTAATTCCAGCAATTATCTTGAAAAGCATCTACGCGCAGTGATTCAAGAAATCCAAACACATTCACCTATAGAACTCATTGCCATTGGCATTGGTCATGATGTCACACGCTATTACCAGCGCGCTGTAACAATTATGAATGCCGAAGAACTAGCTGACGCTATAACAAAACAATTAGCAGCGCTCTTCAGTGATAACAAACCTCGTTCTTATAAAAGATTTTAAAAAAAGCCCTCTTAAATGAGCAGCTTGAGTCTAAATTTAAACATTTGAAACATACGGTAATACAAAATACCTATAGCAGTCATGTCTCTAAAATGCTGCTCTCACAGAGAGTTCAATGTAAAATCTTCTCTCTTTTAAGCACTGTGCCTCTGATAATTTGAGATAAAAGGTGAATTGTAGGAACATTCCCTTTGTAAAGAACAGCGATATTACGAGATAGAAGTATGACATCAAGAGCCAAGGAATTGGCAAAAGAGTTACCCTTCATTAAGGAAAGGTTTCTGGAATGCACATGGAGACTGCAAATCTCATCTAGCGTTTTTTAAGGGTGTTCCTGTTATTTTAAAATGGCAAGGACTTCTCCTTTACCTCAAATGAATGACGCAGTATCGATAAACGTTAGAATCCTAGTATCAAAAAGAGATCTATTCTTGAACTTCAAAAGAGCTTACAAGAACTCTGAGAGTGAAGCTACTACTACACACTCATCTATACCTTCAAAGCGCCCACAAACCAATGTCACTCTCAAATCAAGCGCCAAAGAACACGCATAAGCTTGATTAAAAAAGCCGCCCAGGCGGACTCATCAACAATCTTGGAAATCATATGGAAAACTATCAAGTGCAGCCGCTAAAGCATCCACCCACATTACCATACCAGTGCCCCTACCAGCCAATGTATCATCAACACTATAGTGTTTAGCCAAAGCAAAATCCCTAATCTGTATTGTCTCCAGCAACCACATCTCCCGCTTTAAAGGAAGCTTAACTACCACCTTTGTCTTGGTTCATTCCTATGCCAAGTTATATAGATAAGATCATCATGAAAGGGTATCGCTGGAAAGAAGCAAGAGACAATCCACCACGAAGCGTTATCGCTATGAACCGAACTTTACATTTTCTCTCACGCAAGAAACTAAAATGAGAGAATGGACTGCACTAACCCAAGGAACACAAGAGAATAAATATTGTTATCTATTACAAATCAAATTGCGAATTACCCTTTGGATCAGTTGGATAAAGAGAGAGCTTCAAGCTGCTAAGAATTGTTCCATAAGGAATCAGCATAAACAAACTCATAACAATTTTTACCGAAAAGTCGCCAAAAGCAAGTGAGAGCCAAACTGGAATCTCCAATCCGAAAAAAACAGTGCTCTCCACGAGCGAGCTATTAGCATAACCTGTCATCTGATCGATAAAGGCAAAAGAGCTAGAAAAAGCGATAGCAAAAAACAAAACTGTATCCAAAGCTGAGCCAACCAGCGCTGCTGCTAAAGGCGCCTTCCACCATGCTTTACGCCGCAAAGGCGTAAAAACAACGATATCGAGAAGTTGTCCAAAAAGGAACGCTGAACTAGAAGCAATTGCAAGCCGTGGCATAGCCAAAACCCAAGAAACAAAAAAACCAGCAAAAAAACCAGCATAAACGACACGCCGCGCCGCAGCTGGACCATAAAAACGATTGGTCAAATCATTAATCAGAAAAGCAATTGGATAGGTAAAAGCCCCATAGGTCAAAATCTCATTTAAATCAAACCAGTAAACAGGATATTGAACCAAAATATTAGAAACAGTCACAGCAAGACACATCAAAAAGCTAGAAAAAACAATATATTTCCTCTTTTGCTGTGCTAATAAAAAACCAGGTGCAGAGACCATTTTTTAACCTAGAGAATAGAACCAATCACATGCAACGATCAAAAGTAAAAAGCCCAAAAACAACGCCCCCTAAATGGGAGCAAATAATCCAGTTGCATGGAACAAAAACGGTCGTCACGCTGCTTGTTCAGCCTTTTTCTTAACAATCTGACGTTTTAACAAACGCGCACGTTGTGACAATTCCTTATCATCGGCTTTAACTAAAAAGCCGTCAAGACCACCGCGGTGTTCAACAGAACGCAGAGCACTAGCCGAAACACGCAAACGATAACTTTGCTGTAACACTTCCGAAATCAATGTCACATTGCAAAGATTTGGTAAAAAACGACGGCGGGTCTTATTATTTGCATGACTAACATTATTGCCATACTGAACCGCTTTTCCTGTCAATTCGCAGGCACGAGACATAAACTTCACCTTTAAACTCTAAAAAACTCTCAAATCCCAAACCTAACAAAACAGAATGCGTGCAAAACATGCAAAATACTGCCTTGAATAGGCATTATCAGGAAGTTGTGTTTTTAATAGGGTGTCGAAACCAAAAGGTCAAGTCTTTTGTAAAGCCTTTTGCATCCATTTTTGGCTAATTCTCTTAATCTTTTCCCGCAATCAAGGCGCACAAAGTGTTTTTTTTAACGCTTAACCATGCTAAAAGATGCACATCCATACTAAAAGGAAGCATTAATCATGAGCAAAACAGATTACTCCATGACAGAGCTTCAACAAAAGCACATACGTTTTTCTTCTCTTCTGTTCGGCATTTTATGTGTGTGTTTTTTTCTTCTCTTCAATGCGCTAGGTGTTTGGCAAATACAACGATTAAACTGGAAAACCAATCTTATCACCAGCGCCAATCAACGTATTCATTTGCCCCCCATCAAAGCCCCCCAAAAAAATCAATGGGAGCATGTTACTTTTGAGAAAGATGAGTATCGACCTGTCATCATCACAGGAAAATTGTTGATGGATAAAAACATTTTGGTCACGGCTGTCGCTCAAAATACTACCGGCTATTGGGTTTTGACCCCTTTACAAACCGCTGATAAAGCACTGACCTTTATAAATCGTGGTTTTATCCCCATGGACGCGCGCTATAACTTTCAAAACCCAAAGCAATCACACACAAATGACTCACGCGATCAAGATTCCACTATAAACACAGAGCAAACCACAATCATAGGTTTGTTACGCATGAGCGAAAAAAATGGATTTTTCCCACGTAAAAATAATCCTGATACCGATCTATGGTATACACGCGATCTCCCTGCTATGGCGCAAAAACTTGGACTCTCTGCTGTTGCTCCTTATTTCATTGATGCTGGGAAAAAAACAGCTACACAGAAAAATCTCCC
Organism: Bartonella gliris; assembly: GCF_045277155.1. Classification (GTDB taxonomy): domain Bacteria; phylum Pseudomonadota; class Alphaproteobacteria; order Rhizobiales; family Rhizobiaceae; genus Bartonella; species Bartonella gliris. The sequence goes on along the minus strand of NZ_CP123962.1, from coordinate 1,432,171 downwards.
CATTGCAGGTCTCACTGTTGTACACTTTCGAAACAATCATCTTGTCTATGCGATCACGTGGTTTATCTTGGCTGCCGGTATCTTAGGCGCCTCTCTTTTCTTGCTACGACAAAAAAGCTGAAAAGCACCCCCGTTAAAAGGCTCTTGAGCATTTTACTTCAAAAAACGCTTACCTTATAACACCGTATATCAAGCCATCATGGTGAAAAATATTATACAGCCGCCCCTTGCTTTCAAAAACAACAGGAAACTTACCAAAAGACGTATATCCCCATCCTTTTAATGGATTTACACATCCAGAATAGGTTACCAACAACCACACATCAGATGAGAACCCACAAAAAACACGCCATTAACGTGCATCAACAATCAACGAAACCCACGCGAACACCGCCGTGCAATTGAATCAATATCACCGCGATTAATACCAAGATCATTGAGTTCATATGTTGAAAGATGATTTAAAGCATTGACTGTCCGGCGATAACGGCGCCAGTTACTATAAGAACGCAGAATATTCATACTCTTTACTCACACCTTATGTTACACGTTGCACAGCATAAGATAGAGCAAATTACAAAAAAGAGTTGTGCTATAAATGCATAACTGGCATGCATTTGTAACACAAGAACCGTATCTTGTTTAAAAACACAACATATTGATATATAGTTACAATTTATTGAATACGAACCCCGAATACAAAGATTCTCCCATTTCAAACCCGCTTATATTGAATGAAAAAAACCGTTCGCTTGCACATAACGCGGAGCCAAATGGAGTGAAAAGAAACTGTTTAAGCGCAAAAGCAGCTGCAACACTGAAAGCTAGCAAAGAGTATGACGATGCTGACTTGCGCACCTTCATAAATATAAAGATGGTGGTACACAATAAATTTTGCATTATACCATTCACAGACAGGAGCCATGAAATAAACTTAAGAGCAACCAGATATGTCTTTATTGAGAGCAGATACGTGTTAGCTCCGCGCAATAGAGTGCTCTTCTTCGAAAGAACCAATCACCAAGAATAAAACCTTTAATGACGAAAATGCCGCACACCCGTAAAGACCATGGCCAAACCATGCGCATCAGCAGCGGCAATAACCTCTTCATCACGCATGGATCCTCCTGGTTGAATAACCGCCGTCGCACCAGCTTCAGCAGCTGCTAATAAACCATCTGCAAAAGGGAAAAATGCATCTGATGCCACCACAGAACCTTTTGTTAAAGATTCCGTTAAACCTGCTCTTTGTGCACTTTCTTCAGCCTTACGTGCAGCGATTTTAGCTGAATCAATACGGCTCATCTGGCCTGCACCAATCCCCACTGTTGCACTATCTTTTGCATAAACAATAGCATTTGATTTGACGTGTTTAGCGACCCGAAAAGCAAATTGAAGATCACGCATTTCATCCTGACTTGGTGCCCGCTTTGTCACCACTTGCAGATTAAGATCATCAACAACCACATTATCACGTGACTGCACTAAGATTCCACCCGCAAGCGTTTTGGCAACAAAGCCTCCACAACGTGGATCAGGGACACCACCTGTGATCAACAAGCGAAGGTTTTTTTTCCTTGCAATGATTTCCCGTGCAGCCATTGTTGCATCAGGAGCAATAATCACTTCCGTAAAAATTTTGATAATTTCTTCAGCACATTCTTCATCAAGGGGTTGATTGAGAGCAATAATTCCACCAAATGCGGATACATTATCACACAAAAGAGCCTTCGCATAAGCCTCTTTTAAACTTCGCCCTTCTGCAACACCACAAGGATTTGCATGTTTAATAAGAGCAACAGCAGCCGTTCTTTGGGGATCAAATTCTGCCACAAGTTCAAACGCCGCATCTGTATCATTCATATTGTTATAAGAGAGTGCTTTGCCTTGCAAAAGTTTTGCTGTTGCAACACCAAAACGTTTCTCACTATTGCGATAAAATGCTGCCTTTTGATGCGGATTTTCTCCATAGCGCATAACATCTTCAAGATGACCAGAAAAACTCTGCCAAGACGGCGTTTCAACTTTTAAATCCTGTGCAAACCACGCCGCTATCGCCGCATCATAAGCCGCAGTGTGTGCATAAGCACGCATTGCTAATTGACGCCGCATAAGCAAGCTCAAACATCCATCATACTGCTTTAATTCAGCAAGAACTAAATCATAATCACTCACTGCTGTTATAACACCGGTATAAGCATGATTCTTTGCTGCAGCACGAATCATTGCCGGTCCACCGATATCAATATTTTCAAGAATTGTATGTCCATCAGCCCCCGATTGCGAAGTCTCTTCAAAAGGATAAAGATTCACAACCAGAAGATCTATTCCATGAATACCATGCTCCTCCATAGCATCCCTATGGCTAGGATCCTGTCTTACCCCTAAGAGAGCACCATGAATCAAAGGATGAAGTGTTTTGACTCGCCCATCCATTATTTCCGGAAACCCAGTGACTTCAGCGACATCTTTTACCACTAAACCAGCAGCTGTTAAAACTTTCGCTGTCCCACCTGTCGAAATTAATTCCACATCGTAAGCTTGAAGAGCTTGCGCAAACGCAACCAAACCGGTTTTATCAGACACGGAAAGGAGAACACGACGAACCCGATGAAGATCAGGCATGGAAAAATTTTTTGCAACAACACCCATAACAGGAAACCTAAAAATAAAATGGTTAAAATTCAAGAAAAACGTGTTGATGCATTTATAGCACACGACCTTATCAAAAGTCACCGAAAGAATAGAATGTCTTTCTTTTAACACACAAAGAATAACTCTCCCTTTATCGGTATTATAAAAGAACGAACATTGCTCTCATTGGCGACGCGTAAAGCGCCAACGAACTTTTTCCTGCAATGCAGGGCGAAAATATAAAACAATCTGTTGCGTACGTTGCGGACCTGTTAATCCAGTAAAATCAATTGAATCTTCAAGACAAATATCAGCGTCAGGTGATATAAAATACCATTCTTGATCATCTCCTACAGCTAAACGTACACAACTGCCATCAAAATTGACCTCAACTTGCGGATGAAGATGAAACCGAACGGCAACATTATTCTGTTCATTTTGTCCTGCCTTATGTTTCTTTGACAGCCCTTGCGGCATAGAAAAACGATCAAATCCTTCAATCATTTCACCATTTGTTGCTAAAATAAGACCACGTTCGTGAACAAGATTAAAAGGCCGCACATAACCATTATGACTCGCAATAAAACCAGTCTTCTCTAAATCCTCTATACGACGCACTTTAACATCCGTTGGTCCCTCAAGTAAAAAGGAAGCCCCACTGCTCTTTTTTTTACGAAAAACCCCCACCGAACAATCATTAACCGTCGCCGTTGAATGTGCTGCGGTTACACGCCCGAAATGTCGATACTCCTCACTCGCATAAGGATTAATACCGGTATTGATAACAAAGCGACTCCCTCGCGAAGACATTTCAAAAGATAAGCACCCCGAACAAGCATGCTCCGCAGCAAAGCGTGGTGGAAATGGTCCTGTATCTGCAAGTACTGTCGTTTCATGAGCCTGTAAACGTTGAAACCCTGAATACCTTGCATAACTAAAAGGATTCCCTGCCGTTTCATCAAGATTTAAAACTGCCGATAAACGTTCAGGGACAAGAGTCCCAACCCCATTAAAATGCGCTAATGTTTGATCCTCATGGATAAAAAACCGCAAAGCAGGCAACATACGTTCAACAGAATCTATGAGAATACGTGGTGCTGTTTCATTGCTATGCATAAAAAGATGACGTAAAGAAAGTAAATCTGATAATAAATTGAGTAAAACAAGAGGACTACGCGAGATATGTCCACCATCGATTAAAATTTGACGCGAAAGCTCTTCTGTAAGAGTAGTTTGAGCCTTTTTCTTCATTACTGCAGACACAGGCAAAGCAAGAGATGCGAATGTCAAAGCTGCTGCTGCCTGTAAACGCTGATCATCGTGTTCCATACCGCAAATCGCTATGCGTAAATAACGAAATTGGAAACCAAGTGCACGCAAAAAATGCTTTTCAAACCGCTCACTTGCCCCTTCCAATAGCATTTTCGAATGAGAAATCCAAGAAATCAAACGCCGTGCTACAACCGGACCACTCCAAGGCAACCCTTTAACTTTTTTACCACACTGATCAAGCCAATCTTCTAAGAGAGCACGCGCATGCGCTGCTGCTAAATTACTGTCTGCTGCCGCCATATGCCGCAACCAATGAAAATCATGAAGGGCTGCTTCCCATTCTGGCGTTGGTGGAACTAAAGAAAAAGGTGAAACAGCACCAGAATGAACAATGCGGCCAGCAAAAGCAAAACGACCATGGTAAAATTCATGTGCCATCATCGGATCAGCTAAGTGCAAATCAATAGGATGCGCTAAAATTTTCTGAGGACGAAACCCAGAAAACCGCCAACGAAACAGTGGTCCCACCCATAAACGCCGCATAAATTGGTGCGCCATATATACAAATGTTGATGCCTTTAGGGAACCTTTTACTGCAACCGCCACAATTTCATCTCCGTATATGCTTAATTGAGCACAACTTCGACCATTTTAGTAAACGAACCGTTAATTAAGCGATTTTTCGGAAACGCGCTGCAAAAAAACCATCCATTCCTAACAACATTTTTCTTTCAGCATCAAAATTTTCATGACAAAAATCGGCAGGCGTTGTACGCAAAGTCCCAGCAGGCGAGAGCAAATGCGCCAGTGCACCCATTTCTTCTTTACAAATAGGCTCTAAAACAATGTCATGGCATGCTGATAAAATTTTCTCCACAATATCTTCACCTTCTTCTCTTGCCAGTGAACAATTGGAAAAAACAACACGCCCCCCCTTTTTCACCAAAGCAATTGCCGCCAAAAGTAAATCATATTGCAACGCAGCAAGTTTGATGACATCGTCCATCGATTTCGTCCATAAAATATCCGGATGACGACGTATCGTTCCCGTAGAAGAACAAGGAGCATCAAGAAGAACAGCATCAAAAAGCTGCTCAGGATGAAAATTTCTCACATCCCCCTGCCAAGTACGAACTGAAAAATGAAGTCGCTCCATATTTGCACGTAAACGCTTTAACCGATTAGCGGACATATCAACAGCTGTCACCTCAGCCCCTTGCAAAGCGAGTTGCGCCGTTTTTCCTCCAGGGCTCGCACAAAGATCAGCAATCTGTTTGCCACGAACATTTCCAAGCAAATAAGCAGGCAACGCCGCTGCAAAATCTTGCACCCACCAAGCCCCCTCCTTATATCCTGGTAAATCAGAAACAGCACAATCCACACGGCTCAGCCGAACGGAATTATTGGGTAAAACAACACCTCCAAGCCTTTGTGCCCATCCAACACTATCAGATTTCACAGTTAAATCGAGAGGTGGTTCAACACTTTGAATTGCTAAAATCTGATCAGCCTTTTCTGTTCCATAAGTTGATAAGAGCAACTGTCTAAACCACGCTGGAACCCCTTCAATGTTCGGGGCTTGTTGGCGTAACCCATCCGCCTCACGTGCAATATTACGTAAAAGAGCATTCACAACTCCTGAAAAGCGGCGAAGACGGGGATCAATTTTAGCCACACGCACTGCTAAATCAATCGTAGCATGATCAGGGATATCAAGATAAAGAATTTGTGCCCCACTGATGTGCAAAAGATGCTGCAGTGAGAATGCTTGTGGAGGCAACGGTCGTGATAAAAAGCGCGACAAAGCAGTTGTAATCTGCCCCCGATGACGCAATGCCGCTCCCAAAATAGCGCGACACAACAAACGATCCCGATGCAAAAGCGCTAAATACTGTGGATGCCCATGCTCATTATCCGTCAAACCAGAGAGAGACGCGTGCTTATCAAGCACCGCCCCTAAAAGACGCACACACACCTGCCGAACAGCTAATCCCGGAACATTCTTTTCGGACACACGCCCCGCTTTTTCGCGCTTCAATACAATACTTTACCTTTACATCTTTGCTCCCTAAAGAGCTTTATAATCGAGACTTTTTTGAATTGTCATAACGAAGCCAAGAAGGACGTTTTGTAACGCGCTGAAAAGCATTTTTTTCCTGATTATCTGAAACAGATTGAACACTGCGATTCACATCTTCATGGCTTAAGCCGATGTTTTTTTCATACAAACTGCCTTGCTTATTCCATTCTATATTGTTGACGATTGATCCATTCATCTCTTCTGCTTGCCGGCGGAGAGCAGCAATGCGATTTGCCGTCGCTGGATGGGTAGAAAAAAGGCTATCAGCTCCTTCACCACTTAAAGGATTGATAATAAACATATGTGCTGTTGCCGGATTATGCTCCGCCTCTTCATTGTAGACAGCATGTCCACCACCCGCAATTTTACGCAACGCTGAAGCCAACCATAAGGGATTACCACATATTTCAGCACCCCGCCGATCAGCTGCATATTCACGCGTACGGCTAATAGCCATTTGCACCAGCATCGCTGCAAAAGGTGCAACAAACAGAGCAATAAGTCCCCCAATCGCCCCAGCGCCATGGGAATGTTCTGAAGAATTACGCTGCCCACCCATAAAAAAAGCAAAATTACCAAGCATTGAAATCGCCCCAGCAATTGTTGCAGTCAAAGTCATTGTTAAGGTATCACGATGCTCGATATGTGCCAGCTCATGCGCCATAACCCCTGCAATTTCCTCTGGACTCAATTTCTCTAATAATCCGGTACTTGCAGCAACGGCTGCATTCTGAGGATTACGTCCCGTAGCAAAAGCATTTGGCTGCCCACTATCAAGAACGTAAACTTTTGGTTGAGGAAGAGAAGCTTTTCGAGCTAAATCACTGACAATCTTATAATAAACGGGTGACGAATGCTGATCAACTTCACGCGCACCATACATGCGTAAAACAATTTTATCCGAATTCCAATAAGAAAAAAAGTTTAAGCCACCCGCTATCAAAAGCGCAATGATCATGCCATTGCCCCCTCCAACCAGAAAACCAACCCCCATAAAAAGAGCGGTCATAAAAGCCAAAAGCATGGCTGTACGCATTATGTTCATTACTCAAAAAACTCCATGATAAAAGTCAATCATTTCTATATGATGGGGTTTTCTTTTTACTTCTTCAATGGAGCTGAGATATAAAATGAATAAAAAAGATCAGAAAATAAGCAAAGAAAACACCACTGCCTGTAAAAAGCAGCCTCTTTCTCCCGAAGCACAACGAGCACTAAACGAAGCTGCAGAAAGGCGTAAACATGAAAAAAATGAAGACAAACCTTTAGAAAATGGCGGACGCGGCGGCAAAGACCCCTCACGCTATGGAGATTGGGAAATTAAGGGCCGCGCCATTGATTTTTGAGAGTCTTACCTTGATTCTTTAAAAATCAACCACGCTCTAAAAGAAGATCCATTTTTTCTATAAAAAATAGATAACAGCCGCCATTTTCTATAAAAGCCTCAAAGCATGCTTGATTATGTTTGGGAAGAATCATGCCTCTTCTGATACTGAAGCTGCTGCTTCCTCAGCAGCTTGTTTTGCTGCGGCTATACGTTCTTGTGCCTTTTTACCAGGTTCACCTTTATGTGGATTATTGCGAACCGGACGCTTTTTTAAACCAGCAGCATCCAAAAACCGCAAGACACGATCCGTTGGCTGAGCGCCTTGACCAAGCCAATATTGAATACGTTCTTCATTAAGTTTTACCCGCGGTCCATCTTTAGGCAACATTGGATCCCATGCACCAACACGCTCAAGAAACCGCCCATCGCGCGGACTACGGACATCCGCAACAACGATATGATAGTAAGGGCGCTTTTTTGAACCTCCACGGGACAAACGAATTTTCAATGCCATATTTTTCTCCTATTGTCAGCTCTGGCTTTCGTTTAAATTTACTTGTTTTGTTTTTTGCTCTTCAGCAATAACTTCGTGATGATGTATAACTTCTTTAATGATAAATTTTAAAAATCTTTCAGCAAAATCGGGATCAAGATGACTGTCTATAGCAAGTTGCCGCAAACGCGCTATCTGATGTTGCTCACGCACAGGATCTACTTTAGGTAAATCATAACGTGCTTTTAAGCGTCCAACTGCTTTTGTGCAACGAAAACGCTCTGCTAAAATATGAATCAACGTTGCATCAAAGTTATCAATGGATGCTCGTAAGTGTGTTAATTCCTCCAATATTTTCTCCTGCATTATACCTCTTTCCCTCTTTGCATCTTTGCATCTTATTTCTTGGGACGCTGAGGAAATTTTGCCCCACTATCGGTAGGACCATTAGAAAGACCAGGAAACATTGGTCCACGGCTTGGAAGACCGGGTAAGACTTTCCCTCCATTACCACTTTCAATTTGTTTTTGCAGTGTTGAGAGTTGCTTTGGATCAAACCCTGACAAATCAGGCAGCGCTCCAGAATCTCCACCAAACCCCATTTTAGAACCAAGTCCTCCCAACATTTTTCCCATCAAACCGCCTTTTCCCTTACCTCCTATGGCTTTCACCATATCAGCCATTTGGCGATGCATTTTCAAAAGCTTATTAATATCAGCAGCACTGGAACCAGAGCCCTTAGCAATCCGTTGTTTACGGCTGTGTTTCAAAACTTCAGGATTAGCACGCTCAAAAGGCGTCATTGAGGAAATAATAGCCAATTGACGATCAAATAAACGGTCATCAAAACCCGCAGCGGCAATTTGATCTTTTACCTTACCCAAACCTGGTAGCATTCCCATAATGCCCCCCATCCCTCCAAGCTTTTTCATTTTCTGCAATTGTTCCGCTAGGTCATTCAGGTCGAACTTTCCAGCGCGCATTTTTTTTGCAAAAGCCGCAGCCTTTTCCTGATCCATTGTTTCAGCAGCTTTTTCAACCAAAGAAACAATATCACCCATTCCGAGAATACGATCAGCAATGCGACTGGGATGAAATTCTTCTAAAGCATCTATTTTTTCACCGGTCCCAATTGCTTTAATCGGCTTTCCCGTAACGGCACGCATTGAAAGAGCAGCACCACCGCGGCCATCACTATCCATCCGTGTTAAAATAATTCCTGTAATCCCTACCCGCTCATCAAAAGAACGAGCGAGATGAACAGCATCTTGACCGGTAAGACTATCAGCAACCAACATAATTTCATGAGGAAGAGAAGAAGCTTTAATTTCAGCCAACTCGCACATTAAAGCTTCATCAATATGGTTGCGACCTGCCGTATCAAGGAGGAGCACATCATAACCACCTAGTTTAGCTGCTTGTACCGCACGTGTTGCGATATCGACAGGAGACTGACCAGCAACAATGGGCAAACTCGCAAGTTTTGCCTGTTCTCCTAATTGGCGCAATTGTTCCTGTGCGGCAGGGCGGCGTGTATCTAATGACGCCATGAGAACTTTTTTATTGTGTTTGTCAGTTAAACGCTTTGCAAGCTTTGCTGTTGTCGTTGTTTTTCCAGAACCTTGTAAGCCAATCATCATCATAACAACAGGTGCTGGTGCGTTTAAATCACTCAGAACACCTTCACTTCCGAGGACATGCACCAGTTCGTCATGGACAATCTTAACAACCATCTGTCCAGGTTTAATTGATTTAACAATTTTTGCCCCAACAGCTTTCTCACGAACCCTATCGGTAAAAGAACGAGCAACATCAAGTGCAACATCGGCCTCTAACAAAGCGCGACGAATTTCGCGCAGCGCCGCTGCTACATCCTGATCCGACAAAGCACCACGCCCTGTCAAACTAGACAGAATGGAACCAAGCCGCTCTTGTAAGGATTCAAACATCATCTACCTCATTGCTGCATAACAAACAAACCAAAGTGGCATCCGAGAACGCATCGCGCCGTCGGATGTTGACCTCTGAGATCTCTTTATACCCTTGAACTGGGGTCTCAGTCGGTGGCTCCAAGTTAATTTTGTCACTGAAAGCTCACTCTTTCAAACAATAAAACCCTACCTTTGTCAAGATTTATCATACAATAGCTCTCATACGAAGCAAAAAACAGCAAATGTTACACTGCAAAATCCCCAACCTCAACACGCACAAAATGACCTGTTGCCTGTTCCATACTCCATAATTGCCCACTCGAGATATCAAACCAAACCCCGTGCAACGTCAAAACACCCTGATCTTTGCGCGCCTTTATCCATGGAAATGTCTCTAAATTTTTCAGCGAATAACAAATAGAAAGTTGTTCTAATGCGGTCTGCTGCTCTTGGACAGTCAATACCTTATTGCCAACAACTGTTTTCGCCGCTGATACCAAAAGGCTTATCCATTGCCCAATAAAATCATCTGATATTAAAGATTTGCATGTCTCCTTAAGGGCAGTACTCACTCCCCCACAATGTGCATGACCCAAAACAACAATATGCTTAACCTCAAGCAATTGTACCGCATATTCAAGAGCTGCTGATGTAGCATGATATTGTCTATCAGGAGAAAAAGGAGGAACCAAATTTGCCACATTGCGCAACACAAAAATTTCGCCTGGTTTAGCATTAAAAATCGTTTCTGGTATCGCACGTGAATCACAACAAGCGATTACCAAAACCTCAGGTTTTTGCCCTTCATCAGCCAATTGCTGATAATGTGCTGTTTTGTATGAAAAATGATTTTTTATAAAAGACTGATAACCGCTTAAAAGTTTTTCTGGTAAACGTGTCATTCTCTATTTACTTTCAATTTATCTACTTCAAAAACAAGCTTAACATACAAACGATACTAAAAATGTCTTCTCATCAACACAAGATATCCCCTTAGAATGGTAAATAATTACTATAAAACGGAAGAAATAATTTCATTATCTCCAATATAAATCACTGTTCCATGCAAAAAGAAGATGCTACAGTGCAAAGAATGGTGTAACGGCCTATGCTTAATAAAAAAAGAGACTACCAAGAGTAAAAAAGGGAAAATTATTGTGATAAAACAAAAAGCATCAGAGATAAAAAATAATCAAGATAAAATAGAACAAATCCTTTTTGCTCACACTGATAAAGAAGATATCGCCTGTTATGAGAACAAAGAGCTCCAAAAAGCTGCAACCACCGCGGTTAAAGCTTTCAATCTCCATCAAGCAGGAAAAAGTACCATCTGCTTTGAACAAAATTTGACCCGCAACAACAAACCTATAACCGTTATCACGCTTGTCAATGATAACAAACCCTTCCTTCTTGATTCCATTTTAAATATCTTCAATCAACACAAAAATCACATTTATTTGATTGCACACCCCGTCCTTGATTGTGTCTCCGGACAACGCATCAGCCTCATGCAAATTCATATCGAGTCATTAAACGAACAGCAGATACAAAAGCTCAAAGATGAAATCGCCTTAGTTCTTGAGCAGGTCAATGCTGCTGTACAAGATTGGGAACCTATGCTTAAAGAAGTCAAAAAGCATATCCACGCCTATCAAATAAATCTCCCAGTACACTATAAACAAGAAGGCGAAAAAGCCATTGAATTTCTTAACTGGTTGATGGACAATAACTTCATCTTCCTTGGCATGCGCACTTATGACTTCATCAAAGACCAAGAACCCACAAAAGCCTTTAGAGCGAGCGACATTGAACTTGGTATTCTCACCGATGCCTCTATTCGTATTATTGGTGATGCACGTGTAGAAGAACCTCCCCAAGAAATTTTATCCTTTATGGAAAGCGATAACCTTCTTATTGTGACGAAAGCCAATAGCCGTTCAAAAATTCACCGTCCTATTTGGCTCGATTATATTGGTCTTAAAATCTTTGATAAAGAAGGCAAGCTGTGTGGAGAATTGCGCATTGTAGGGTTATTTACCTCCTCAGCTTATACACGCTCTATCTCACAAATCCCTTTCTTAAAAGAAAAAGCAAAAACCATCATTCAACGCCTTGGATACAACAGCGCTGACTATTCTGGAAAAGCACTCATCAGTGTTTTAGAAACCTATCCAAGAGATGAAATGTTTCGCTCTGATGTTGATACATTAACAGAAAATGCCAAACTTATCATGCAATTAGACGAACGTCCACGCCTACGGGTACTCGCCCATATTGATTCTTTTGGGCGCTTTGTTTCTATACTTGTCTACGTGCCCCGTGACCAATACAGCAGCAATATTCGCGAAAAAATTGGCGAACATTTCGTTGGGCTTTACAAAGGTGACTTTTTTGAATCCTATCCGTTATTTTTAGAAAGCACGCTCATCCGCGTTCATTATATCATCCATCGCAAAGGGAGCGAAAGCGCCCCTGTTGTTGAACGCACAGTACTTGAACAAAATGTTCGTTCCATAGCGCGCAACTGGGAAGACAGTGTTCAGAGCATAGCCCTTACCCACAAAGCAACAGACCAACAAATGCGTTTAGCCAGCCAATTTCCCAACAGCTATCGTGACCTATTCTCGGCTGAAAATGCAATTGAAGATGCAGGCCATATTCTAAATCTTAATGATAAAAAACCTCTTTTCGTTACTTTTTATCACGCACACAACAAAGAAAAACGAAGTATTTCCCTTAAGCTCTTTCACCGCTATGAAGCGCTTGCCCTTTCCAAACGCGTACCACTTCTTGAAAATATGGGTTTTCGGGTTATTGCTGAACAAACACTTAAATTACCAGATGGCAACGGACACTGTGTATATCTTCATGATATGCAACTGGAAAGTGCTTTCCAACTGTGCATTGATTTCGACAAAAACGGTCAAAAGCACGCCGAGACATTCGAAGCCATTTGGGCCCAAAATGCTGATAATGATGCTTTTAATGGTTTAACCCAAACAGCTGGGCTTGATTGGCGCGAAATTGTTATTTTGCGCCATTATGGACGCTATCTCCAACAAGCTGGGATTCCTTATTCACAAAAACGTGTTGCCCAGACTTTAAATGCCTATCCTGATATTACCCAAGATCTTTATGCCTTGTTTCACTTGAAATTTCATCAAAGCCATACAGAAAAAGAGCGGGAAAAAAACCAACAAATCATTTATCAACGCATTGAAGAAAAATTGCAAAATGTACCAGGTTTAGATGATGATCTCATCTTACGCCGTTATCGCAATCTCATTGTTGCGAGTTTAAGAACCAATGCCTTTACTTCTCTTCCAGATGGCAATCCACGACGCATTCTGGCAACAAAGTTAGATCCACGTCAAATTGAAGGTTTGCCTGAACCACGTCCTTATCGAGAAATTTTTGTTTATGGACCAGAGGTTGAAGGTGTTCATTTACGTTTTGGTCCTATTGCCCGTGGCGGAATTCGTTGGTCTGACCGTGCACTAGATTACCGCACCGAAGTACTCGATTTAGTCAAAGCCCAACAGGTCAAAAATGCGGTGATCGTTCCTGTAGGCGCAAAAGGTGGATTTTATCCTCATCGCCTTCCCCAAACCAGCGACCGTGCCATAGTAACAGAAGCCGCGCGACAAACTTATATTGACTTTATAACGGCTTTACTTTCCATTACCGACAATCTGGTTAACGGTGAAGTAATCCCACCCGACAATATAATCTGTCATGATAGCAATGACCCATATTTTGTTGTTGCTGCCGATAAAGGCACTGCAACTTTTTCTGATACTGCCAACGCCCTCAGCCAAGCAAACCACTTTTGGCTTGATGATGCTTTTGCCTCTGGAGGATCAGCAGGCTATGACCACAAAGCCATTGGGATTACTGCCAAAGGTGCATGGGAAGCAGTTAAAAGACACTTTCGAGAATCCTTTAATCACGATATCCAAACAACCCCCTTCACATGTGTCGGTGTTGGCGACATGTCCGGTGATGTTTTTGGAAATGGAATGTTGCTTTCCAAACAAACAAAACTTATTGCTGCCTTTGATCATCGCGATATCTTTATTGATCCAAATCCAAACATAGCTGAAAGCTACGCAGAACGTATGCGGCTCTTTCAACTCCCTCGCTCAAGTTGGCAAGATTATGATCACAAAAAATTATCAAAGGGCGGTGGCATCTTCTCACGCACAATGAAAACCATCACTCTCTCACCAGAAGCAGCACAAGCCATTGGCTTCGAAAAACAAACAGGAACACCCTTTGAAATTATATCTGCACTTCTCAAAGCACCTGTTGATCTTTTATGGTTTGGCGGTATTGGTACTTATATACGTGCAACAACAGAAACCAATACACAAGTAGGGGATCGTGCTAATGATGCACTACGCATTACTGGAGATCAAGTACGTGCAAAAGTTATTGGCGAAGGAGCTAATCTTGGCGTTACACAACGTGGCCGGATCGAATATGTCTTAAACGGTGGGCGATGCAATACAGATGCCATTGATAATTCTGCAGGAGTGAATTGTTCTGATGTTGAGGTCAATATCAAAATTGTTCTTGCCTCAGCACTTCGCACAAAAACGCTTACCCGCGAAGCGCGCGATGAACTCCTGAAAAAAATGACCCCACAAGTTGAGCAGCTAGTTCTACGCAACAATTATTTACAAACACTTGCTCTTTCCTTGGCTGAAAGCCAAAGCACTGTCGATTTGCCTTATCAGATACGCTTTATGCATGATCTGGAACAGAAGAAGCTTCTGGATCGTAGAGTTGAAATTCTCCCTGATGAGCAAATTTTGCGCCAAAGAGTAACCCAAGGACAAGGACTTATACGTCCAGAACTTGCTGTGATTTTGGCTTATGCCAAATTAACTCTGCAAGAAGAAATCGCCCATAGTCCCATTGTTGATGAGTGTTATTTCGATACAATCTTGCTGAATTATTTTCCAACCCAAATTCAGAAAAATTTTGAGAAAGAAATCATCAATCACCAGTTGCGTCGTGATATTATAGCAACTCTCATTGCCAATGATATTGTAAATCGCGGAGGTCCTACTTTTGTTAATCGCCTCAAAGATGCAACAGAACAAAAAACTGAAAATATTATTCGCGTTTTTATTACACTGTGCGATGGTTTTGAAATTCCTCAATTATCTGACCAGATTGATAATCTTGATAATAAGATACCTGGTCTTGTTCAAAATAAATTCTATGCCGCCATTACCGCGATGCTCTTTGAGACAACCAATTGGGGTTTGCGCAATATCGATCTCTCTGTTCCGTTAGAAGAACTTGTAAAAACAATTAAGCAAGCGCGATCTGTTATTGAAAAACAGCTTATGCACCCCAACGGTAATGATATTCATAAAAAAATTAAAGAAAAAGCAGCACACTATAATGAAGAAGGTGCACCAAAAACTCTAGCAAAACAATTGGCTCTCTTAGATGCTGCACCAATAATTTGTGATATTTCTTTGGTTGCAAAACAAAGCAACAGCGACCTTATTAAAACCGCAAAAATCTATTTCTCACTTGCTCAAATCATTCGTATGAACCGCATTAATGAAGCAAGCCAAACAATTCCTGTACTTGATTATTATGATAGTATGGCTTTAAGCCAAGCTAAAGAAAATATTGCCGAAAGCTTACGGCAAATCGTTAAGAAAATCCTGAAAAACTACGGAGAAAAAGATGATCCATTCGCAACCTGGATCAAAAATGAAGAAGATCACATTCACAATGTAACAAACCGCATTGGTGCCCTTATTGAAAATGATCTCAATATTTCTCGCTTTACTTTTGCAGCAGGATTGATTGCCCAACTCCAAAACACTGCCTTTCAGACTTAAAGCGGTGCAAGACGGCCAAGTTTTAGGAACCCCAATTTTGCCACCCCATGGGTAATCTGCAAAGATAGAACGGGGTGACCCTCTGCATTTTTAGGCATAGCGCCCAAAATAAAAAATAAAGCTTGAAGATTGTTCGCTTGCGCAGGAAATAAGCGCTGTGCAGTAGTCAGAAATTCTGTATATTGAGCAAAAGCAAGTTCAAATTTTGCTGACAAATATCCTTTATCGTCAAAAGAAAAAGGTCCACTTACATGTACCACACCACCCGTATGAAAAATCAATTCACCGCGTTTTAAAAATCCACTTTTCCCATACAAACCTTGCCTCCAACTGCTTCCACCATTTGTATCAAACAGACTGGATGCATCATTGAGAATCCATTTCAAGTTGCCATCAATTTTGGGAAAATCAACAAAGTAAGGTGCAAGAAACGAAGAAGGATCAAAACTATCAAAAGTAATATGCCCCAATAAATTATTCTTCTCGTGCTTAAGATAAAATCGCACAAATTCTGCTGTTATTGTTAGGGCTGCATTTTTTTGATCTAGCAGATGCACAATCATATCATCAGCATCGTTTAAAGATGCGCGATCTTCAACATTTTCTTGCAGTATTTTTTTGTCTACCGCCTGTGATTTCAACACTTTCTGAAATTTCTGATTTTCAAAAGGCGACACAACAGTAGAAATTTCAAGGCCCTCAGCCATAAGCTTAAATGTTTTGCCCGTTCTCCAATAAGGTTCTGCTTCAATCACTAAATTGCGCCAGTGTGACACTATGGGAGCTTTTCCTGCCAAAACAATTGAAGCAGGAGAATGAACCCCAAACTCTACCCAATGAGGAGCATAAACTGGTGCACCAACTGTTAAACGCCCCGTTGATAAAGAAAATCCATGCAAAGGCCAAGCAAACTGAAATTTATCACAAACAACACCAATACGTAACGGATAACCATTCTTGCGTAGATGTTCGCACACAACTGTCATATCACGAGAAGATGCATGTGCGAGTATAACGGAAATACGATCTTCTATTTTACGTGAAAAAAAAACCAAACCGAGCTATAAACGAGTATTAGAATAAGACAAAAAAGCCCACAAAGCAGATAGCTCAAAGAAAGACTTTTCCGGAATGACGTCAATTGAGAAAACATAGACAAAATTAAAACTTCCCTTATCTAATAATGACACTCAATATAAACAGTGTTCTTAACACTCATGCGAACATAATAGGTACACCAAAAATTTGTCGCAATGTATTTTCAAACCATTGGCTTAAAGCCTGATCATAGATTAAGCGACCTTTCAAATGTGCGCAAGCCGGCTGAGCACCTTTTTCGGTCAATTTATGCGCCGAACGCGCTATCAGACGCCGCATCATAGCACGCGTGAACTCAGCATGAAATTGCAACCCCCATGCATTTTCTCCATAACGGAAAGCTTGTGTAGGATATGTGTAACCTGTTGCCAAAAGCACTGCCTCTTTAGGTAAATCATAGATCCCTTCATCATGAAAATGGTAGACCATTTCTGGCCAATTCATTAATTCCTTACCTTGTGGGGTTGCCTCCAATGGATACCAACCGACTTCAACAATCCCATCCCTTCTTGTACCAACGCGCCCCCCTAGATTTCGCGCTAACATTTGTGCTCCAAGACAAATGCCTAAAAAAGGCTTATTCTCTTTCAATGACAAAGAAATCCAATCAATTTCTTCACCAATATATGCTTCGCTGTCATTCACACTCATCGGTCCTCCTAAAATGACAACGCCAGCATAATACTTTAATGTATCAGGAAGTTTCTGCCCCAAAATAGGACGATAAATATCAAGAACAAAACCACTCTGTTGCAAAAATTTTCCCAAACGACCAGTATATGTAGATTGGCGATGAACAACGACTGCTATTCTTGGCTTGCTGTTTTTTTGCTTTTTGCCATCACACTTTTGTATCAAAAACATTTCTAACCAAGCACCTCTGCAATTAAGTTAAGTTTAATTTTAATCAAAAGAACAATTTCGATGAATAATATTCACCATAGTTCTTCTTTTTAAAATAACCGAAATTTATTTTTTGATAAAAATGCATCATCTTCTTCTGTTTTAATCCCTGGATCATCAACATTTAAATGTGTTTGACTAAATAGCTCTTTATCTTTTTTCTTTATATCTTGCTCTTTTGTCTGGACATGATACAAAAGACTATCCCCTAAAGCCGATACATCTTCAAGCAACTTACCTTCAACAACAGTTTTTTCCACGATATCTTGTTTATCTTCTTTTTTCAGCTCAATACTATCAGCCTCTAATGTAAGAGGAGGCCGACAGGGAGGCGCTTTCCATTCGAAGCATCCTAAACGCCCACTTATTGGAGAAACCACTGACCAAGAAGAAAAAATAGCACCGTCACACATCCATACTGGATCACGCTCAGCACGCAATGCCAAAGAAAGCCATTGCCGAACCGCTCCCTGATTATTCCCTTCCGCTTCTTCAATATCTGCCAGCAACAAATAAACACTTTCGCGCGGATGATACCGAAGCGCTTTTTGTGCCTGTTCTCTCGCTAACACCCTTTCACCAGCATCTAGAGCAGCTTTAGCAATGAGGAACGCAGATTCAAATGTTTCTTTATTATAAGAAGCAAGTGTCTTCGCTTTTTTTAACCGCCCAACGGCTCCCTCTTCTCTTTCAAGATAAAGTGCTCCCAAATCAGGATGAGGATCTTTCTGCCAAGCAGCAATAATCATTTTATCAGCTTTACGTATTTCATTGAGTTTATAAAGAATATCAGCAGCAATCACTGTTATAGGCACAAAATCAGGCGCTAATTTATGTGCTTTCAAAATAGCTGTACGTGCCTCGAAAGGATGCGTGTTAAATAGATGAGCTGCCTGTCCAGTTAACAGCAAAGCCTGTATATGATGACGCTCGACATTCGAACGAACAGAACGGGGCAAAGCCTTTTGCGCCCGCTCAAAAACATGAAGTGCTTTGTTCCATTGCCCGTTAGCACTCAGCTGATCGAGCACGGCTTGATGTGCCCATGAAAGTGCTGGTGATAAAACCAATGCTTCTTGTGCATATTGTTGCGCTGCTTCATAAGCATTCGTCTTCATAGCTTCACGAAACAAACCATAAAGCCCTGCCAATTTTGTCGGTGTTTCCTTTTTCATCTCCTCATAAAGACCAATAGCGCGAACAGAATTATTTTGCAAAGACAAAGTTTGGGCTTGTAAAAGCTTGACCAACGGCTCATGATTACCCGCAAGATATTTTTCAACACGTGCCACCATCTTTTGCGCTGCAACACCATCACCAGCAAATACTGCAAGGACTCCCTGTGAAAGAGCTTCATAACCGCGCTTTTGATGGCGTTTATAAAAATAATGAGATAAAGCTCTAGGGATGGAAAAAAGCACAGACAAAAACCACCACAGAAGCACGAAAATTCCAAGGAATAAAATGAACGCGCTTAAGAGCGTCAACAATGAAATAGAAAACCGAAAGTGTAAAAATGTTATGACAAAAACATCATTGTGATTAGCAACCCACCCAAAAGCTAGACCAAGCACACATACAACAAAAGTATAAATCAAAATACGTATCATCTTGAGCCTATTTACATCTTTGTTTCCTTAAAAGATCCTTGTTGCGCCGACAGCAGCAACTTTTGGAGAAGATGATGAACAGCAATGTGTCTCTCAAGTTGATGAACAAAATCTACAGAAACATCTTTTGCACTTTGGGGTAATGTTTGCCACTCACTCAAAGCCTTTTCATAATCACCCGTTTGAATGGCAACTTCCATCCGCGCCGCAATTGCCCCTAATGTCATACCTTCAACATTTCCAATCGGCCGTGAAATAACCAGACCTTTTATCCATGCCCCAATCTGTTCAAAAAAACCAGCATCTGACGCAACTCTATTTTGCGTACCAACAATAGCATCCGCAATACGAGCGAAATCAACTGAAAGTTGTGCTGAACTTGGAAGACCTATCGTGGCTGTTTTTTGTAACAGATCAAATCCTTCAATTGAAGGCGATAATTGCTGTAATATTTTCAATTCGTTGACATAAGATCCACCACGCTCAATAGCATTTTTCAACGAACTGATTGCAATAAACAATGCAGTATTTATTTTTTCTTTCTCATCACTTTTAGCAACAATTTCTTCCTGCATAATCTCTAACTTTTGCTTTAAAGCAGCAAGATCATTTGCATTGCTCTGCCCAGCGGACAAAGCCGTTTTCATCTCTTTTGATACGCTCACTAAAGTTAACACATACTCTTCAAGACCACTTACTTTTTCTTCTAAAGCTGCAAAGGCTTTTTTGCTTTCTTCTTGTGAAGTTTCATCACCTTGAAAAGTACCAAGCTTTTGTGATGAAAAAGAAGAAAACTCTGCTTTCAATGCATCAATTTCTTGAAGCGCATGCCCCAATTGCTGCATTGTCTCTTCACCTTGACTTTTTGCTGCTTCCGCAATCTGTAAAGCTTTTTCTCCACCAGCATGATCACCCCCTAAAGAAGAAGGAAGAAAACCTGCCCATTGTATAACTATCGCAAGACCCAAAGCGATGAGACCACCAACAATTCCTGAAATTAGCAAAAAAAGCCAAGGTATATCAGACATCAGTTTACACTGTGTACTTTGCTCGCTCTGTTTTTCTATCATATTCGATTCTACGGAGTTTTGTGTTTTTTGCTCTGAATCATGGGCCACGTCTTCATGTTCAATCACGGATTTCTTACGACGAACATCAGTGTAATGCGATTTAATTTTAGGTTTTGAAGAATCTGCCATCTCAGCCACTTTTTTGTACTTATTTTTAACGATAAAATAACAAAATGAAAAAAGCTTTAAAAATTAAGCATTTCTCAAATAACACATCTTGTTTTACACTTTTTTTATCAAGAGTATTTCTTCATCAAAATTCTCAAGAGTTTATCCCCATTAGAGGCATTTACAGTTATATACTTTGATAAACAACCTTTTTAGAAACACATCATCATTTTATACTGAAAAACATACCTTAATTTTTGGTCAACAGAGCCATTATATCAAAAAAAGAGTTAAAATTGATTTTTCAATGAAAAATCAATTTTACGAGAAGTTCTTTGCATCTTTGCTTGTCCGTGGTACCCACACAATAAAGAAGCTTAAACATAAGGTTTTGTCTGAAATGCGTCTGTTAGGAATAGAAACAAGTTGCGATGAAACTGCGGCTGCAGTTATCGAACACAACCATGAAGGAAACAGTCGAATTCTTTCCAATATTGTTTGGAGCCAAATTGATAATCATGCACCTTATGGCGGTGTTGTCCCTGAAATTGCTGCTCGTGCTCATGTTGAAATTCTCGATGATTTAATTTTGAAAGCACTTACAGAAGCGAATACGAAATTGAAAGACATCGATGCCATTGCAGCCACAAGTGGTCCTGGTTTGATAGGAGGACTTTTGGTAGGAGTTATGAGCGCAAAAGCACTGTCTCTTGCCACCGGCAAACCCTTTATTGCCGTCAATCATCTGGAAGGACATGCTTTAACAGCCGTCCTAACGCATAATGTCGATTTTCCCTATTTATTGCTGTTAGTTTCAGGTGGTCATACACAAACAATCCTTGTTCACGAGGTGGGAAATTACCAGCGTTTAGGAACCACCATTGATGATGCATTAGGAGAAGCTTTTGATAAAACAGCAAAACTCTTAGGCCTTCCTTATCCTGGCGGCCCTGCTCTTGAAAAAGCGGCTTTATTGGGTGATAAAAATCGTATCCCTCTTCCACGACCTTTAAAAGGTGAAAAACGGTTGGATTTTTCTTTTTCAGGACTCAAAACTGCTGTTCGACAAGCTGCGACAGCCATGGCTCCTCTCACAGAAAGTGATGTTGCTGACATTGCGGCTAGTTTTCAAGCAGCCGTTACCGATACAGTGTATGACCGCGTTAATTTGGCTCTACAACACTTTGCCCATCAATATCCTCTTTCGCATTATCAAGGACGTCGTCCTCCTGCTTTAGTTGTTGCGGGTGGAGTAGGTGCTAATCAAGCCATTCGATCTACGTTGCAAGAACTCGCTCATCAACACGGTTTTGAATTTATAGCTCCCCCTCTTTCTTTGTGTACTGACAATGCTGCAATGATCGCTTTTGCTGGTGCTGAACGGCTCGCACGGGGAGAAACAAGTTCCCTTGACATTGCCCCTCGTTCACGCTGGCCATTGGATGAAAAAGCCATTCCTTTAATCGGGACAGGACGCCGTGGAACAAAAGCATAAGAAAAACAGATTAGCGCTTATATTATCCACCACGAAGCAAAGCATGAACTACCACCATTTGATACCTCATCTTTTGTCATTATCACTGTAGACCCTTAACCTTTCGAAAACTGATTTTCTTGCCACATTTTTCCAACTCAATAATACTATAAATACTATATTGAATGAACTTTCCAAACCACTGTCGACAGAATGGTTAAACTTCGCATACTTAGCGATTTACTTTAAGCTTACCCTTCCACACCCCCGTGTGCTTTCTGCTGACAGTGAAGTTTAAGTCAAAACAGCTTCACACAACATAAAAAACACCTAAAAAGCATAATTCATTCTTTCACTACAATTCTACTCTTTCGAAAAAGGAAGTAACAACATTTTAAATCAAAAATCATTGTTGATGGTGCTATATAAATGCTTAATAAATGCTTATAAAAAGTATGCATGACGTATGAATGCAACCCTGTCTATAAAAGGAGATCTCATGGCTTATTGGCTTTTTAAATCTGAACCCCACAAATGGTCATGGGACATGCAGAAACAAAAAGGTGCTGAGGGCGAACAATGGGATGGTGTACGTAACTATCAAGCTCGTAACAATATGCGTGCCATGAAATATGGCGATAAAGGCTTTTTTTATCATTCAAATAAAGGATTAGAAATCGTGGGCATTGTAGAAGTCTGTGCTGAAGCGCACCCTGATTCTACAACCCCTGATCCACGTTGGGAATGTGTAGATATTCGGGCTGTCTGTGATATGCCAACCCCTGTTTCATTAAAACAGATCAAAGCAAATCCAAAACTGGTAAATATGGTGTTGGTCAATGCCAGTCGTTTATCAGTGCAACCTGTAACAAAAGATGAATGGAAAGAAATTTGTTTAATGGGCAATCTTAAGATAAGAACATATTGATTTATAATAATATTTTATTATTTAAAATACAAAATACAGCAACAGTTTCTTGTCTCCACCGCTCTTATTCAGAACCAAAAACCATTTATTTACTCCTCACAAGAGAAATTGATGTGTGGAAAATACAATGATAGCACTGCCAAGATATATTACTTCATCAGTGTAAGGAGAGTGATACTCGGAAGATTTTACTTTATACCATTCATGAACGGTACCCAAGAAGTAAGATTGAATGCAAGGTACAGTGCTTCTTAAAATAAATATGCAAATGAACAGCATAATCGCGTATTGTTCTTTTAAAAGAGCATGATATCCTACCTGAGAGGAAAGCGAAAAACAAAAACCTGAGGCTCTATGTAATCTTCATTATTTAAAAGATCTTACTTTAAGATGCTTTTGAAAACCACAAAGCAGAACTAAAAGAAGACAATAAAGAAAGAAATGCTTCCAACTTAAAACAATAATTTTTGTTTGTCCGCCAATATGCGGCAAGAGAGATTCCATACCGCAAAGAACGAGCGCAATACATCCTTTGTTGGCATATAATTTATTGCACTACACGCATAAAAAGAGCACTCTCTCTTACCATTTTCTGCTCTGTACTCTTCCATTACAAAACAAAAACAATTCCATAAAGACCCTCTTTATGCTGCATCTTTTTAGAACTGTTACAATTAAAATAAGAAAGACGTACCAAGCGATTATAATTGGCATCACCACAAGCCATACCAACCACCTTGGTTTCGAATGCAATGAAAAGGCAAAATAAAACCGTGAGAAGGAATAATAAGAATTGCATTATCACCTTCGCGCTTAACAGAAGAAATACCGAACCATCCTAGAGTACAAAAAAATGATTCTGATCAGTCCACAGAAAACCTGCATACAATTATTTGCTTGTCAGCAAACAACCATAAAAGTAAAAAAGTTTTTTTTATAGGATTTCTTTTTCAATTCTCCTTGCATGAGATCTCATTTTTCATGAAACTACTCTTTGTCAATTGGGGCATTAACATACCCTATAAGGAAAAAAAATGAACAGACATACCCTTTTAATCGTTGAAAATGATGATGATCTTCGCCCTATTTTGGTAGAACAATTGCAAATTCATAAAGAATTTAAAGTTTTCCAAGCGAAAACAGCTGAAGCAGGGATAATAACAGCCCAAGAGGAAAATATTGATCTGGCCATTTTGGGTATTGAACTCCCTGATCTTGATGGACTTAAAGCCGTTAAAAAATTACGCACTCAAGGATTTCGTGCTCCCATTATCATGATCACCAATCATGATACAGATTGCGATACCATTTTAGATCTTGAAGCAGGCGCCAATGATTATGTCAAAAAACCCTTTCGCTTTGCAACACTGTTAGCACGAATCCGCATCCAATTGCGCAAATACGAACAAAATGAAGATGCAGTTCTTTACATTGGTCCTTATACTTTTAAACCTAGACAAAAACTCCTCATTGATCAAGATAACAACCAAATTCGCCTCACAGAAAAAGAGACAGCAATTCTGAAATACCTCTATTACACAAACGACAAAATTGTGAACCGTGAAACACTGTTAGAACAGATTTGGGGATACAGCGAAAATATTGTCACCCACACATTAGAGACCCATATCTATCGCTTGCGACAAAAAATGGAAAAAGATTCTTCCAATGCAAAAATTCTCATTACGGATCACAACGGATATCGTCTTAATCTTTAAATTTCGTTCACAGTTACTGCTTGAAAAACAATTTTGATGCCATCAATTTTTCTCTGTGAAAGAAAAACGAAACCAAGACGAGAGAGAGCTCTCACGTGCTTGTGGTGATAACGCAGGCATAAAAACACGCCGTGACTGGCGACGCTGAACAAGCAAACCTTGATGAACACGTTTCTGAGCCTGACAGATTAAGAGCCCACCAAAATAAGGTAAAAGATGACGTGCAAATGGTTCATAAAGCAATGAAAACAATTGTGAAACATAACCTGAAGAAGGTGTATAATGTACAATTTCTTGCACTGGTCCAGAAATAAAATTTGTTTTTTCGAATAAACGAGCAATTTGTTGCCGACTATAAGGCTCACCATAACCAAAGGGGGTTGAAGTATGGCGCGCCCAAAAACCGGAGCGATTAGGAACAATAACGATCAGGTGACCATTGGGAACCAAAACACGCCATATTTCATTCAGTGTTTCAAATGCATTTTCTGTATATTCAAGCGCATGAACCAATAAAATACAATCAATTGAAGCATCAGGAAGCGGCAAATCCTCTTCAAAAACAAGTGCTGTAGCTACCTTATCGGCACAAGGCCAAGGCAAAGCACCTTGCCCAGCAGGCATAAAAGCGAAACATTGTTGTGCACGTGTACGCAACGCAGAAAGATAAGGAAGTGCATAACCAAAACCCATGACCCGTTTATCAACAAGATCGGGCCAACATAAATTTAACTGGTCACATAGCGTCTTCTGCACACGCATACCAAGAGCAGAAGCATAAAAATCTCTAAGTGTGACTATATCCAATTCAACATACCGTGTAGAAAAAAATTTCAAACATCACAGGCTTTTATATACCCCAACTTATATGGACCTTTGCCTTTTCTCCGCAATAGTGAAAACTTTAATATTTCATATTTTAAACCCAAATGGCTCTAAAAGTAGTACAGAACATTTCCATGATCACTACACCAACGCACTTGATTATATTTATGATAAGATGCATCCCATAAAGGCCTCTAGTGTACGCTTTTTGTCTAAGAAAAAAAATCAACTAATTAATTAAAATGAAGCAACCTTTCAAGATAGTTTTTTTCCACTTCTGGAATATGCTCCTTACCAAGGCGTTTGCGAATTTCTTCCAAAATCTGCCGCGCACGCATTTGATCACTTTCTTGTGGTAGTGCCGCACCTTCTTGCCCTTGATCAGACTTTGAAGAAAGTGGACGTCCTAATGGATCTTCTTCATGCCCAGAGACAGTATTGTGATTGTCTCCTGCTTTTTTGAGGACTTCGCGCATTTTTTCTAAAACATTTTGTGCGCCCTGCCTTAAAGCTTCTAAAGCATCTGACTGATTTTGTATGGATGTTTGATGATTTCCGTGATCAAGAGCAATTTCTGCAGAATTCATTTTCTCTTCTGCCCTTTTCAAGGCATCACTCTGTTCAATCCCCTGCTCTGACAATTCTTTTTCTAACATTGATAATTCAGACTGCAACTCAGCCTGACGTTTTTTTAAAGATTCATTTTGCTTTTCCGGCACATTTTCTCCACGTCGTTGTTCCATTTCTAACTGATGTGTTTCATTGAGAATTTCTTGCTGACGACGCATCAAATCTCCAAGCTTATCCATTTTCTCTTTCATTTGTGCAAATTGGCTTCCGCTCTTCTCTCCACCTTGATTGCCTTTTTGCACTTGCAAATGATCGAGAATTTGTTCAACTTCAGCCAATAACTGTTCAGCTGCAGAAAAGGAACCGATTTTGGCCATTTCTTCTATTGAATTTAACTTTTCCTGTAATGTCTCTCCTGAAAGATTAGGACGACGAGAACGGCTATTATTGTCTTGTGCCTTTTCAGCCAAAGCGTGAATATAATTATCCATAGCTTGACGTAAATCCGCCATAAGCCGTTCGATTTCTGTAGCTGGAGCACCATAGCGAAGTGCATCACGCAAAGCAGCTTGTGCTTGTTTTAAATTTTTCTGAACAGATTCAAATTGATTGTCTTCAATACCCAAAGCAATCTGCCATAGATAATCGACGACATCGCGCAAATCTTCCTCTGTTTCTGCCATAGAAAGCCTTGTCCATGCGCTCTGTAGGGCAAGGAGATGCGTTACATTTTTAAGACCATCTTCTGGACGCACCAGCAAAGCAGAAAGCATATCGAGTACCCGCTCTCGCGCTAAAGGATTAAGAGCCAATAAACGACGCAATTCACTCACTGCACGAGCAACAGGATTCGAAAAAACACGCTGCGGTAAAGTCATCACAAAAGTTTTGCTACGACCTTGCTGTGCAGCTCCATCTTCTGCCACCAAAGTAATTTTGACTTCTAAACCAGCCCATGGATGATTGGACACATCCTGTACCATCCGCATTTTACCCTTTCCATTACGCGGTAACAGAAGTTTTATTTCAGGTGCTTTATAAAGAGAAACCGTATTTTTATGGGAATCAAGAAAAGGTTCTATTTCAACAAAAGCCTTTGTCACTCCATAATCATCATTCATCTCATACTGCAGCTCTAATGAACCAGTCAAAATTCGCCCAGGTTTTTCCAACCAATGAATTGTCGGGAGCTGATCCTTAATCACTTGCAAATACCACTGCTGTTGCTTACGACGTGATGATACAGACAAATTAATTGAACGTTCTAAGCGTGTTTCCAAATGAACAATTGGATCATTAAAAACCATTTTATTGCTTTTTTTTGAAAACAAAACCTCTTGCCCATCCTCTTCAGAGCGCGCTTTTACCTTAACGCCAACACCATCAACAACGCGTATAACTACGTCACTCCCTTCAGGAACTGTAAACAGTGTTGTTTCACCTTGTGTTAAATAAAGAGGTGCAACCCCCGTATAAGCAGGCGGTGTTACCCAAGCATCAATCCGCATTGATGTTTCATCGACTAAAGGACGGAAATCAAACGCATCTGCCAAACGCCCTCCTAATGAGCCAAAAGAAAAACTAAAAGCACACACACAAAGGAGAACACATAAAGCTCTCAAAGCCAAAGGATCACAAGCCGCACTATTAGGATAGGCAAATCCTATTTTTAAATGGTACAATTGCTCCGCCATACGGCGCTGATGTTCGCGCCAAACAATCGCACTAAAACCTTCATCACTTTCAGGACATAAACGATCTGTTTGAACGCTTAAAGGCTGATTTTTGAGGCCATTTACTTGTTCAAGACGGCGATTAACTTCCCCAACAGTCGGAAACCGAAAATGAAGAAGAAAACACAAACTTGCCATAGCAGAAAAAAGTATAAGCCCAAGCAAGAGTAAATGTGGCCAATACCTCAGAACACCAAAAATACCAAACCAACTAAGCGAACAAAAAACACTCAAGACTAGGAAAAACGGCAACAACCGTAACCATAGCCGCTCAAAGGAGAGGATACACCACATCAAAATGCGTACACACAAAAGCTTCATTCTTGCAAAACTTTTGATGTTTTCATCTTTCATAGACAAATATTTGTCCCCTTTTACAGCGGTGAATTGAAATCATAAAATGCATATAAGACAATTTCCAGAAAATAAATTGTTTCATCAAAGTTTAATAAAAATAAGACCAAAAATATTTAAAAATGCTCAATCTAATTTGGGCTCAATCCAATCTGGAATATGATCGCATCCTATCAATTGCGTATAATCAAGGCGTGGACGAATGACTGCATAACGCGTATCCTGAACGAGAACTTCTGGCACTAAAAGTCGACTATTATAAGTGCTTGCCATCACTGCACCATAAGCCCCCGCCCCTGTTAACACCAAAACATCACCCGCTTTCAACACCGGTAAAGAGCGTTCCAATCCTAAATAATCACCAGTTTCACAAACAGGACCAACAATATCAGCATTGATCAGTGGGGTATCTATTGGCATTTTTTTCACTGGCATCACATTCTGCCACGCATCATAAAGCGTCGGGCGCATGAAATCATTCATCGCCGCATCAACAATAACAAAATTTCGTCCTTCCCCCCTTTTTAAATACACAACCGATGTCACCAACACACCGGCCTCACCAACAATACTACGCCCAGGTTCTAGGATAATATTGATCCCTAAAGGCGCAATATGTTTCTTTACCAGTGCTGCATAATCAAAAGGAGATGGCACTGGATGCTGCTCATGACCATAAGGAATACCAAGCCCGCCCCCAATATCGATATGGGTTATGACATAACCACTATTCCATAATTGACGCACAAAATCTGCAGCAATAACAAACGCATCTTCAAACGGCTTTAAATCACAAATTTGACTGCCAATATGGAGATCAACACCACACACATGAAGACCAGGCAATTGAGCTGCTTTTTTATATGCATCATACGCCAACGACAGTGGAATACCAAATTTATTCTCAGACTTTCCCGTTGTAATTTTCTTGTGAGTCTTAGCATCTATATCTGGATTAATGCGCAAAGAAATACGTGCTGTTTTTGAAAGCGCAACGGCACGCGCCGATAATTGTTCAAGTTCTGGTTCTGATTCAATATTAAAACAATAAATATCTTGTGCAAGAGCAAAGTCTATCTCTCGCACTGTTTTACCAACACCAGAATAAATAATGCGCTGTGCAGGAATACCAACAGCAAGTGCGCGTCGTAATTCCCCTTCTGAGACTACATCTGCCCCCGCTCCATTGTTGGCTAAAAGTTGTAAAACCGCTTGATTGGAATTCGCTTTAACCGCATAAGCAATTAAACTCGGCATATCGCGAAATGCATCATGATAATCTTTAAAATGTGCAACGATTGCGCTAGCTGAATAACAATAAAAAGGCGTTCCAACCTTCTGCACAAGTTCCAAAAGCGAAAGACCTTCAGCGTGAAGCACACCCTGATGATAAGAAAAAAAACACATAAAAACCCCTATTGTATCAACCGATCAAGAACAAAAGGTTGATCTGTTTTGCCTTGAGAAACAAATGCTCCTTGTGAAGAATTCACTCCTGTTGAAGGAGGCAATTCTAATACCCCTTTACGCCCACATCCAACGATAAGAACACTTCCCAAAAGGACAATTGTTAAACTCTTTAAAATGATCTCCATACGCCTTTTTCCTTTTTATCAGTGTTTCTCTTTATTTTCTGCGTTTGAAATCAAAACACTCAAGCGGTTACAAGGCGTTTTTTCCAATAAGCAATTTGATAAAGCACTTCTGAAGGCGCAGTACCACCAAAACTTTTGCGACTTTTAATTGATTTTTCAACCGTTAAAACATCAAAAAGTGCCGCATTAATATTTGGACATATTGTTTGAAGCTCAACCAACGATAAATCATTCAGACCACATTGTTTTTTTTCTGCTAATGCCACAGCGCGACCCGTAATATGGTGTGCTTCACGAAAAGGAAGCCCTAATTCACGCACAAGCCAATCGGCAAAATCCGTTGCAGTTGCATAGCCAGAATCAGCGGCTTGTTTCATAGCTTCTTTATTAACTTGCAAATCACCAATAATCCCTGTCATTGCTGCTAGAGATAATTCTAAACTTAAAGCCCCGTCAAACAGATATTCCTTATCTTCTTGCATATCCTTCGAATAAGCAAGGGGTAACCCTTTCATCACCGTTAATAATCCCATCAATGCGCCATTCAGACGTCCTGCTTTTGCACGCACAAGTTCGGCAGCATCAGGATTTCTCTTTTGTGGCATAATGGATGAACCCGTTGAAAAAGCATCCGATAAACGAATAAAATGAAACTGTGCACTTGACCAAAGGACAATTTCTTCGGCTAACCGCGAAAGATGCATTGCACAAAGAGCACCAGCACTTAAAAATTCCAATGCAAAATCACGGTCCGAAACACTATCAATCGAATTGCGTGTCGGCTCACGAAAACCTAATGCTTCAGCTGTCATAAAACGATCAATCGGAAAGCCTGTACCAGCTAGAGCTCCAGCACCTAAAGGTGACTCATTCATTCGCTCAACCGCATCACGCATACGAGATAAATCCCGACCAAACATTTCAACATAAGCCATCATATAATGGCCAAATGTTACAGGTTGTGCGGACTGTAAATGCGTAAAGCCTGGCATAAATGTATCAACATGTTGTTCTGCTCGAATAAGCAATTGCTCTATCAATTCTTTTAAAGCTTGTGCTATTTTTTGCGTTGCTTCACGCACCCACAAGCGAAAATCAACGGCAACCTGATCATTGCGTGAACGAGCCGTATGCAAACGCCCTGCTACAGGACCAATCAATTCGCTTAGCCGCGCTTCAATATTCATATGAATATCTTCAAGCTTTCGTGAAAAAACAAATTTACCGTCTTCAATTTCTTGACGAATAAATTTTAAACCATGAACAATTTTTTCATAATCTGATTGTGAAATGATCTTCGTTTGCGCTAACATTGCCGCATGAGCAAGTGAACCTTCAATATCTTGCCGATAAAGTTTTTGATCAAAATCAATAGAGGCGTTAATTTCTTCCATAATTGCAGCAGGTCCTGCCAAAAACCGGCCACCCCACATTTGGTTCTTTAATTTCTCATCCGTCATACTTTAAAAGCACCCATTAAAAGGACAAAATTATGATCGCTCCAATTTTCATCAGCAAAAACAATAGCAATAAAAAAAGGCAATCCTTTTTTGCATTCTTTATCATTGCCTTAAGTTTATACGCAACAACAAACCACGATAACAAAAGAGAGTTTTTCTTTTCTTATTTTATTTCAGAAGCAAAAGCACAACAAACAAACACTGAAAAAACACAAATGGAAAAAATAGAGGCAATAAAAAAAGCAGCGAAAGGCTTTTTTGCCCACATGCGATTCACTGATACGCCCTCAAATATGACGCAACTTTCTTTTAAAGATATTCAAGGAAAAGAGCATAAACTCGCTGAATTTACTGGAAAAACGATACTGATCAATCTGTGGGCCATTTGGTGCTTACCATGCCGCACGGAAATGCCAGAATTGGCGCAATTAAAACGTGAATTAGGGGGAGAAAACTTCGATGTTATAGCTATTAATATCGATAAAGCTGCTTCTCCTGAAAAAATTCAGCAATTTTTACAGAATGTTCATGCAGAGAATTTGCTTTACTATCGCGATGAAACAATGGATATTTTCAACAATGTTAGAAAACAAGGGCTTGCTTTAGGATTGCCTATCACATTTCTCATCGATAAAGAGGGATATCTCATTGCTTCCTTTAATGGAGCCGCTCCATGGGCCAATGAAGATGCCAAAGCACTTATAAAAGCAGCTATTAAAGAAGCCCAATAACTTTAATAACCGCGCCTTTTTAAACGTTGTATAACGAGATCCAGCGCTGATAAAAAAGCAGAACGGTCTTTACGACAAAAAGGGCGGGGTCCGCCTGCTATACTGCCCTGTCCCCGCAAATCTTCCATCAAATTGCGCATTGCTAAAGCTTGACCAATTGAATTTACATCAAAAATGCGCCCTATCGGTGAAAGACAAATACCTCCAACCCGCACAACACGTGCCGCTAAAAGAATATCACTTGTGATAACAATACTAGCCTCATGCACATGCTCTACAATCCAATTATCTGCACTATCAGTCCCTTCAGGGACAATTACCCTTTCAAGAAGCACCTCATCTGGAAGAACCAAAAAACGATTTGCTACAAGAAATGTTTTAAGCTGGTAACGGTTCATAACACGATAAATTTCAGCTTTTACGGGACAAGCATCCGCATCAACCAACAAAGTGATAGCAGGTTTTATTTGTGTATTTGTCTCTTGGCTTTCACGCAACAACAAGTTCTTTCATTCATCTAAATATTGCAAATGTCTACGATAAAACATTATTGCCGCGTTTATTTCTCCTCCCAAAATAAAAATTGCACTTAAAATGTAAAGAAAAATAATGGCAACCATAATAGATGCTAACCCCGCATAGGTGGAAATATAATTAAACATTGTTAAATATTGAGCAAAAGCAATGGAAGCCATAAACCACACAAACATTGTCACCACAATTCCTGGTAAAATATCTATCAATTTCCGACGCCCTGCTGGTAGCCATTTATGAACAATCAAAAGACTTACAAAGAGAACAACAGCTGCGATTATGTAACGCCATAGACGAATGACACCAATATATTCGGTCCTGAAAAAGGAATAATTTTGCATACTTTTGATCAACAAAGGTGCTAAAATCAACAAAAAGCTGATCACAACAAGACCAATGGCTCCAACAATCACAAAAAACAAACTTTGAAAACGACAAAATAACAAACTACGTTTATCAACCACACGATAAGCTTTATTTAAAGCCGTACGTAAAGCCTCTATTCCATTAGAGGCAAAATAAGCTGCTCCGATAACAGAAACAGTCAACAATCCCCCTCGCTGAACGGTCAAAACATTGATAATTTCCTTAGATAAAGGCTCTGCAATGACGTCGGGCAATAACTGCACAAGTGCTTTGATTTTTTGCGGCGTATATGTAAAAGCACCAAGAAAACTGGCAAGAGAAGTTCCAAAAATAAAAAAAGGGAAAAATGCTAAAAGCCCAGAAAGCGCAATATGGCTTGCAAAAGCACTCCCGTTATCACGCCAATAATGGGTTATTGCATCAAAAAGAACACGATAGCTATACCAAAAGATATTTCTTAACAAATCTCAATACTTTCTGGTAAAACCCTTCCTTAGCCTATTTTATCCTATTCAAGCCTTATAAAAATCATCAAAACTTTGAAAACAAACATTTTTCAATGTTTTAATATAAAGGGTAATAACCAAGACGGTCAAGCCCCACTCGATACCAAAACAGAAAAGAACGAATCAAAAAAGTTTTCTCATTAAGGGCCAAAGAGAGTGGAGATCTGTACACGCCAACTATCGATATCGTTGATAAGATAAATGCACACGTCTGCATCTGGAAAGCGATTTAAGCATAAACACACCACGTGAGATTATTCACAAACAGCCATTAGATGAAAACAAAAACAACAGCTCACTCTATAAAGTTCTACAACGACTTAATTTTTTTGTCTCTTTTTGTCTCTTATAGATCAGTGATCTTTTTTGTACATCTATTCCCTATAAAGAGCCAAGCATAATAATCTTGCACATATAAAATCTTTTAAAGTCATGGTAATCTGTATCAGAGCAATCACCACTCTTTTTTATCGCAATCCATGACTTTAAAACAAAACTTCTCATAGATTTCTAGAAAAAACCAATGAAATTCAAAAAACTCTTCAGTTTTTACGCGGACTCTTTAGAAACACTATGACGCCCAAAATCAGGAGCATCAATTTCCTGTCCAGCAGCAATAATATTGCGCCGTACAGCACGCGTACGCGTAAAAAAATTAAACAGTGTCTCACCATCGCCCAAACGAATTGCCTGTTCTAAAGAAGAAAGCCCTTCACTAAAACGGCTCAACATTTCTAAAATAGCATCCTTATTATGCAAACAAATATCGCGCCACATAACGGGATCAGAAGATGCCAAACGGGTAAAATCACGAAAACCTGAAGCAGAATAAGCAATGACTTCTGAATTTGTCACCTTTTCTAAATCACTCGCCGTTCCAACCGTATTATAAGCAATCAAATGCGGCAAATGCGAAACAATAGCCAAAACAAGATCATGATGTTTAGGGTCCATCTTCTCGACGCGCGCACCACAAGCTTCCCAAAACGCTGTCAATTGCGCTATAGCCGTAGCATCACTTTCAGCAAAAGGCGTTAAAATACACCAGCGATTCATAAATAAATCAGCAAAACCAGCATCCGGTCCTGAATATTCAGTTCCAGCAATTGGATGTCCCGGAATAAAATGAACCGTTTTTGGCAATAGAGGTGCCATTTCTGCAATAACCAACGCTTTTGTAGAACCAACATCACTCACAATCGCTCTAGGTTTTAAATGATCACGAATAGTTTTTGCTACTTCTGCACTGGCCCCAACGGGAACAGAAAGAATAACTAAATCTGCTCCCTCAACAGCTTTTGCATTATCTGTCGTATAAAAATCCCCAAGTTCCAATTCGCGCGCCCTTTTTAGGGTTTCTGGACGACGTGTTGCAATAGAAATCTGAGCCGCAAGATTTTTCTTTTTAATCACTCTTGCTAAAGAAGATCCAATCAGACCGATTCCAATGAGTGCTATTTTTTCAAACTGAATATGGACCATCTTTCACCTTTAAAAACTCTTTGAAAATGGCAACAAAGCCAAAATATGTCCGTCTATTTGTTCAAGAGTTATGTATCAAACATTTAAAAAACCACAATCGACAAAAGAAACCGACAAAAGAAAATGAATCATTAAACATGCGCCATCCATTAGTCATCTGTGCAAACCATTAACAGATCATTTTTACCTGAAAAATACCCCCCTATTGGTAAGAAAAAACGTAACATCAAGCTCTAAAATTTGTCAATTCATTGCTGCACAGCAATAAATGCTTCATAAGTTTTTGATCAATCATAACAAGCGCCCTGCATAAAATATCTCAAGTTTTATTACCTAAAAGCTCTTCAAAGAGTAAGCAGATATCAAGATTTCACAAAGTGCTTAAGTTACATTGCATAAAACGAAAGCAGCAACAATCAACACAACTTTTTCAAATATTAAAAATTCCGCTAAAAAACGCATACAAAAAGATACTGTAATTCTAAAAGATTTTCCCCTCAACACCGTAAATCAAGCAAATATAAGGCAAACGCGCGCGCTCAAGCAGAAGGACCGATAACAATAACACCTTCAAAATTCTTTTTATTAGACAGATTGATCGATAAAAATGATGTTAGTCTTTTATCAAATGTACAAAAACGAAAAACAAAAATCTTATAAGAGAAAAATTTATTTCACAAAATTTTCAAGGTCTTTAAATAAATACTCTTCCAATATAGCTCAATATTTTAAGCAGCCATTCGGCGCCGTGCAACAATTGCCAATCCCAACAAAGCTTGACGAATAATAGCTTCACTCAAAAGCGGATTTTTACGGCTTTCTAAAACAGCATGCTGGATTCGTTCCATTGCATAAGAAATTTGCTCTCTCCCCCAATAGTTCAAAGCACGTTCAACTGTTTTTTTTCGCTGAAAAAAAATCGGCGGCTGTGCTTGAGAAACTGCTGTAAAAACGCTTTTACCTTCAACATCTACTTGATAACGCAAAAGCTGTAATTGCTGAAAATGCCTTTGCGCAGTACTCAAAATGAAAAAAAGTGCGCTTTGCATACTTGCATGCCGGTTAAAGTGCGCTTCAAAAGCTGCTATATCTCCCAGCAAAACAGCATCAATCACCTCATCTTGAGAGAGCGCACTAACATCGCTCACCACAGCTTTCACATCCTCAAGAGCAATATGTGTCTTCTCCAAGGCATAAAGACAGAGTTTTTCCAATTCACCACGCGAAACAAGATGATCCCCTCCCAAATGATGAAGCAACCACTTTCGCGCATCTAAAGAAAGGGTCATCTTAAAATGACCTAAGACTTCATCAATTAATGCATCAAGAGCACGGATATCATCTGCAAAACAGGGTAAAGCCATCGCTATCGCTGCCGATTCAATAACATTACGCAGCCCTGTCCCTTTTTTGAGATCGCCTGCTTCAATAAGAATAAAACTTTTTTCTGGTGGTTCTTTGATTAAAAGCTTCAAAGCTGTAAGGAAGTTTTTTTGATTAGCGCCGTTAAACACCCATATCAAACGATCACCACCAAAAAGCGATAAAGTGCGTACTTCATCTACCAATCGAGCAGGATCTTTATCAATTTCACCAGCATCAAGACGAACAGTAGAAAAAGGATCTTCTACTGCTACTTTCGTGCACTTAATAAAACGCTGTACACGTTCGCAAACAAGACCACGATCAGGTCCGTAAATGAGAACGATAGGAAAAGCACGCGAAAAGCGCGTTAAAAAGTGATCAACTTCATGCGCTTTTTTCTGAGCCAAAATATCAATCCATTAAGAGTTCATCATCATCAAGAACTTCACCACGAACCTTTTGGAACATGCCTATAAGATCACTCACATCCAACCCTTTACGTTCTTCTTGACGCACATCCAAAATCACTTTTCCCCCATGCAACATTAGTGTGCGATCTCCATGATCAAGAGCTTGACGCATAGAATGCGTCACCATAATAGTTGTTAATTTTTTCTCTTCAACAATTTTTTCTGTCAACTGCATCACAAAATCAGCCATTCCTGGATCTAATGCTGAAGTATGCTCATCAAGCAATAAAACATCCGCATGTGCTAAAGTAGCCATAACAAGACAAACCGCTTGACGTTGTCCACCTGACAAACTGTCCATAGGATTATGAATGCATGTCTCAAGACCAATACCTAATTGGGCAATTTCATTTCGGAAAAATTGCCGTTTTTCATGATTTAAAGCTGAGCGCAAACCACGCCGACTTCCCCGAAGGGCTGCAAGAGCCAAATTTTCTTCAATTGTTAAAGAACCACAACTTCCCACTAACGAATCTTGAAAAACACAAGCAACCTTTCCGGCTCGCTCACTTATCGATTGCCTGGAAACATTTTGGCCATTGATCACCACTTTTCCTGTCGTGGGAAGAATTGCGCCCGCTAAAACACTAAGCAAAGTGGATTTACCAGCACCATTTGACCCAATAATTGTAACAAAACTGCCCCTCTCAATCTTGAGGTTGATATCAATGAGAGCCTGTTTTTCCAAAGGTGTTTGTGGTTTAAAAGTAACCCCGACATGAGAGAATTCAATCATGTTTACGCCTCCCCCAATAGCGTGATATAGCAAGGGTTGAAACAACTAAAAGCGCAGTGATCAACTGAAGATCCGTCGACGTATCAATACCAATCCCTTGTGCCTCAAACGCGAACTGCACTGCCACACGGTAAAGAACAGATCCGACAATACAACTGACAATAATCCAAAAAATACTGCGCGTACGAAATAACGTTTCACCAATAATAACCGCAGCTAAACCGAAAACAATCGTACCAGCTCCACCGGTAATATCAGTAGCAATAGCGGTTTGAATATAAAGAGAACCTCCAAGTGCAACACACGCATTTGAAAGCCCCATACCAAAATAAATTAACGCCGACGTATGGACTCCTTGCGCTGTAGCCATACGCGGATTGGCTCCCATTGCTCGCATAGCAAGCCCCATTTCACTTTCTAAAAAGCGCCAAATCAAAAATGCTACAACCAATAAGACAGAACCAACAAAAAGAGGACGCACAAAAATATCAGGCAAACCAAATGCGTCATAAAAGGGGGTTAAAGCAGTATCAGCAAGCGCTAAATTGATATTAGACCCACCCATAATCCCCATAATACGAAGATTAACTGTATAAAGCGCTGACATTGTTAAAATTGAAGCCAAAAGATTTAAAATACCAAAATGCAAATTCAGCAAGGCTGTTACTAAACCAGCCGCCATACCAGCACCAAAAGCGCATGCCATAGCTGTCCATGCATTGAAACCTAAAAGAATCAAAACACCACAAACGCATGACCCAAGAAGAAACGACCCGTCAACAGTCAAATCAGGAAAATCTAAAACGCGAAACGAGAGATAAACGCCAATTGCAACAAACGCATAAATAAGCCCTAATTCTACAGCACCAGAAAACGCAAATATATTCATCCAAAGAGCACCCCCATAAAAACTTAAGTATCTTGTATCGTATCAACATCATGTTGAGGGAAGCCTATTGAATAATCTTTGTCGCACGTTCAATAACTGCCTGCGGAATAACAATACCAGCTTTTTTAGCTGCTTTCATATCAATACGGATATCATTATTAGCCGCCTGTACAACATCAATATCACCAGGTTTTTCACCTTTTAAAATACGCACAACCAATTTTCCAGCCTCAACCCCTACATCATAGAAGTTTACGCCCTGCGTCATAAACGTCCCTCTTCCCATAGAGTTAGAATCGACAGTAAATAAAGGAATATTTGCTTCCTGTGTAACTTTTGCTGCTCCCTCTAAAACAGAAAGAACTGTATTATCAGCAGGAATAAAAATGATATCCACCTTGCCAATTAAAGCCCGTGTTGCCGCCTGAACATCAGAAGGTTTAGGCGCTGATGAAGGGATGACTTCAATTCCTGCTTTGTTTGCGACATCTTTTAATATTTTAAGTGTTGAAACAGAATTGGCTTCTGAGGCATTATAAAGATAACCAAGTTTTTTCAAATCTGGTTTTACTTCCTGCAAAAGTTTAAGGCTTGCCGCAATATCTATACGATCAGAAGTTCCAGTCACATTTCCACCAGGTTTGGTAAGCGAAGAGACTATTTTTGCTCCGATAGGATCAGAAATTGCAGCAAAAACAATAGGAATTTTTTTCGTCGCCGCAAACACTGTTTGTGCTGAAGGCGTGCTAATTGCAACAATCACATCAGGTTTATCACCAACAAATTTACGTGCAATCTGCGTTGCTGTAGAAATATTTCCCTGTGCTGATAAAAAAGTAAGTTCGAAATTTTCACTGTCTTTATAGCCATTTTCTGCAAGCGCATCCTCTACCCCTTTGCGAACTGCATCGGCAGCAGGATGCAACATAATCTGTGTAATTGCCACTTTAACTTTCTCTGTTGTTTTTGCAAAACTATCTATCGTAAAAATAGCTATAATAGCAAAACACAAACCTATGACTCTAAACCCCATCACTTTGAACATTATCGATCCACCTAAATTTGCAATAATCGCGCAGGACAATTTATTGAAGAGAACCTTCAAAATCAATCTTTATTTCCATTTTTTAAATATTGAAAAAATAATTCACGTTGAAATGTTATTTTTTTGTTGCAATTCGGATAAGCCTACGCCATACAGACAACGTTTGAAGTAAAATTGTTTCAAATATATGAGCGGGTGTAGCTCAGGGGTAGAGCACAACCTTGCCAAGGTTGGGGTCGTGGGTTCGAATCCCATCGCCCGCTCCATAATTTGCATATTGATCTATTTTAGCCTGTGTATAGCTTTGTAGTTTGTATAGCTG
This sequence comes from Bartonella gliris, assembly GCF_045277155.1. Lineage (GTDB taxonomy): Bacteria > Pseudomonadota > Alphaproteobacteria > Rhizobiales > Rhizobiaceae > Bartonella > Bartonella gliris. Next base: position 1,392,675 of record NZ_CP123962.1, on the reverse strand, counting down.
TAGCTTGATGCCAGGTTTTGCATAATTTGCCACTAGGTTTTGCAGCAGTTCATTTTTTTACAGGATTTTTAAGGGGTTCTCAAAAGGTCTTCAAAGACCCTTTCAAAGCCTTCTCTCATTTTTACCATTGAATCGCACTTTTTTTTTCATTTTCGGTAATTTTCACAATTTTAGGTATCAAAATCCAATTTTACAAACAACGCATTTAATGGTAAAAAAATAACCGTAAAAACAATAAATTACCACGTATTCCTCTCCAATCCGCCTCTTTCTCCTTAGTACAAAACTGACTGTTCAATTTATAATTTATAATTGCTTCTCAAACCATCGTTTTTGGGAGGGTTTCTTCTTTATCTTTCATCCCATAGTTCACAAAAATGGTGAACCGGACCGCGTCCTTTTCCCACTTGCAAAGCATTTGAAGCCGCTAAAGTATTATTGAGATAATTTTTTGCTCTTTTTACCGCGCAAATTAAAGGCTCTGTCGGCAAAAGTGCTGCAATTGCAGCAGCAATAGTACAGCCTGTACCATGATCATTGGTGGTTATAAGACGTGAGGCTTCAAGCGCCAGAATCCCCTCAGAATCACAATAAAGATCTGGGCTGGAATAATCGTAATTGGCATCATCTGTGTGAGCAAGGATATTCAGATGCCCACCTTTTAATAAAACCGCACCACAACCAAGTGTCAAAAGCTGCGGACAATATTGGTACATAGTGTTTAATGACCATTGCACTTCACATCCCAACAGTAGTGCTGCCTCAGGTAAATTGGGCGTAATCAAAGTCGACATTGGAACAAGAACATCACGAATAATTTCAATCGCATCAGGTTGTAAAAGGACATCGCCACTTTTTGCTACCATGACCGGATCAAAAACAATAAAACGAGCTTTATGGTAAGCTAAACGCTCTGCAATAGTCTGAGCAATCTGCGCATTTGCTACCATACCAATTTTAACTGCATCAACATGAATATCCTCAAAAACAGAATCAATTTGGTCGGCAACAAAAGATGCATCCAATGCGTGAAAAGCACGCACACCTTGTGTGTTTTGTGCAACAACAGCTGTAACCACACTCATACCATAGGTTTTCATGGCTGAAAAAACCTTCAAATCCGCTTGCATTCCCGCCCCACCAGAAGGATCAGTCCCTGCAATAGATAAAATCCGTGGAATAAAAAGATTGTCTTGGCTACCCTCTAGTCTCATCCGTCTTTTTCCTTATGTTTTTAAATATCAGAAAATAGGTTACCGAAAAATAGATATTAGAAAAAACATAAAGAAAGATGTTTTCTCACGTAAAGTAAGTTATATAAAAGGTCTCTTTGCAGATATAAAATGGAAAATATAGTGCTTATCCTTCGTTCTCTTCTTTTTACGTTCGCTTTTTATACAGCTACTTTCATACAAATGATTCTTTACGCCCCCATCTATTTTTTAATGCCACGCAAAAAAGCGTGGATTGTGCCTAAAACTTGGGCGCGCGTCACACTATTTTTACAAAAATACATCGCAGGCACAAACTATGAAATTGAAGGCTTAGAAAATCTCCCAAAGGGTGCCTATATCATCGCTCCAAAACATCAATCTGCATGGGAAACCTTCAGCCTTGTACCTTATTTTGATGATCCTGCTCTCATCTTGAAACGTGAACTGACGTGGATTCCATTTTTCGGCTGGTACATGGCAAAAACACAAATTATCCCAATTAACCGAACAACGCCCATTAAAGCCTTGAAAACCATTATACAAAAAGCAAAAGAAAAAGCAAAACAAGGGCGTCAAATTCTGATCTTTCCCGAAGGAACACGCCGACAGCCTGGTCAAGAACCAGATTATAAATCAGGAATTATTGCTCTCTACCATGAACTGGGACTTCAAGTTGTTCCCATTGCGCACAACGCTGGTTTATATTGGCCACGCAATAATTTTCGCCGCTACCCAGGAACAATTCGTGTTCGTATTCTTCCTCCCATCGAAGCAGGCTTAAACAAACGTGATTTCTTAGACCAACTCGTCCAAAAAACAGAAAAAGCTTGTGATGAATTGCTTTTATTAGCAGCACAAGATCCAAGCCCTCCACCTATGCCACCTTGTGCTGTTAAAAAGCTTCAAAAACTGAGTTCTCATGAATCAATACATTGATTTATAAAGATAATTCATTACTTTTCTGTATTGAATGGAGAATACTCAATACAGGAATATTTTTTCATTTCAAAGCTTCTGATTCAGAATTAAAAAACGTGTGTTTGCACATCACAAGAAAGATTGATATGTGAATAAAAATTGTTTGAGAAAGGAATCTATATGCCTCTTATGAACCGTCTTATTGCAAAAGCGGGTGTAATATTGAAAGATGAAATTATAAACCAAAGCGAGATATCTCTTTAAGAGCAACCATGAATAGCAATACAATGATACACTTCTCTTCTTGGGGGGCATAATTACATTAAGAAACGCGGAAAACAAAAAAGTGCACTGCTTAGCACTCTCCATTATTATTGTTCTCGATACTTTTAAAACCGCACAACTGAATTAAAGATGGCTGATGGTTTTGACCCCTGAAGAAAAACTGATACGGTATTAACCACCTCTCCTCTCTGTTGTGGACTCAAAAGTATCGTGTGCTACATTAAAATAGTTCTAAATCACTTAAGAAGGAATTGGACTTCACTTAATGCGAAAACTCCTCCATAATTTATTTTTTTCTTTCATTTTGAGTTTGATGAGCACTTTTTCTTTGGCTCACCCCTTTCTCTCTGTTGATGTTGAAACTGGACGCATCTTAGAGCACAATCAAGCCTTTGAGCGTTGGTATCCAGCCTCCTTAACAAAATTAATGACCGCTTATATCATTTTCCGTGCCATGAGCACAGGAGAAATTTCCCCCAACAAACACATCACCATCAGCGAATATGCGGCAAAAGCTCCTTCGTATCGCTCAGGCTATAAAGCTGGTTCTGTTCTCACACTTGATACAGCCTTAAGTATCACCATGGTTAAATCTACCAATGATTTGGCCATTGCCATGAGCGAAGCAATTGCTGGTTCACAGGAAGCTTTTGTGCAACAAATGAATGCTGAAGCTCAACGTTTAGGCATGTTTGGAACGCATTTTGCTAATGCAAGCGGATTACCAGACCCACACAATTACTCCACAGCACGCGATATTGCTCTTTTAGCGGTTCAAATTCGTCGAGAATTTCCTCAATATGCTCATTATTTTTCTATTCCAGCCATTGATTTTGGTGACAAACGAAAAATCCAACCCAATTCAAACAATCTCATTGGTCGTTTTAATGGAATAGACGGCATGAAAACAGGCTTTATTTGTGCCTCTGGCTTCAATCTTGTTGCCTCAGCAACCCGTAACAACCGCACGATTATTGCTGTTATTTTAGGATCTAATAACGTGAGTGAAAGAGAAGAACAAGCCGCACAACTGCTTGAAGCAGGCTTTTCTCATCAAGGATCATCCCAATTAACATTAGTAACACTAGAGCCTTATGGAACAAAAATGGCACAAGCAACCGACATGAAACAACAAACATGCACAGCTGAAGCCGCAAAAATGCATGCCAACTCTTATGATGATCAAGGAAACGTTATCCTTACTTCACCTTTGATCACTAGTTCACCTACCCCCTCTCTTCCTTTATCAGTACGCCCCATTTCTACACCACCAACGCGCAAAGCAAAAGGAAAACCGTTAAAAAAATTGCACATTCCGCATAAAAAACAAGAAAACCACCCCATAACAAAAGCAACAAGCCATAATCACTCATGAATATGGAAACGACGCGAATTCCTATTACTCTTATAACCGGCTTTCTAGGCTCTGGTAAAACGACTTTGCTCAATCGTATGTTGCGAGATCCTCTTTTAGCTGATTGTGCCGTTATCATCAATGAATTCGGTGAAGTAAGTATTGACCATCTTCTGGTTGAAAAAACGACAGAAGGAATTATCGAACTCGCAAATGGTTGCTTATGCTGTAATTTGCGTAGTGATCTCATCGATACATTGACTGATTTGATTGATCGCGTTCGTACAGGAAATCTCAAAAAACTCAATCGTATTATCATTGAAACAACAGGGGTGGCTGACCCTGCACCTATTTTACAAGCTCTTTTAAGCCACCCACTCTTAACTCAAGCATTATCCACCGACACTGTTATTACAACATTTGATACATTAAACACACCTTCCATCCTCGAGCACTATCCTGAAATACAAAAACAACTAGCACTTGCTGACAAAATTATCCTCACAAAAACAGATCTTACTGACCAAAAAACACTTCCAAATACGCTTCTCAGCACACTCAAAGCGATTAATCCTACAGCGCAAATCATCGATGTCCATTCTGACCATTGCTGTTCAAGTGCATTAATAAGTAAAATGTTATGGGATGAAAAAGCAGACAATATGGAATTTAAACAACCACTTACCGTTGCTCCACACGATCATGTTCACCCGTGGACTGTTCATGCTTTTTCTCTAGACTGTGAAGAACCTATTGATTACGCCACTATCAATGCTTTTTTAAATCTTCTAAAAGATCTTTATGGTGCAAAATTATTACGTATCAAAGCAATTATCGCATTGTGTGATGACCCACAGCGCCCACTTGTTTTGCACGGTGTACAGGCATTTTTCCATCCACCAATAAGACTATCAGCATGGCCAAAAGGAATCACACAAACTCGTTTTGTCATTATTGCCGATGGTGTTGAAAAAAAAGCGATACAAAACCTATTCAATGCTTTTTTAAACAAACCAGCAATAGATACCGCAGATAAAACCGCCATACTGGATAACCCTTTGAGCATTCCAGGAATAAAGTTTTAATTTTTGCCCCAACCTTCAATGAATAAAAATTTTTGATGAGATAAATTACGAATTTTAAAGTATGCCCCCCCCTTACATCTCAATACAAGCGCTAACATACATACCATTCGTATAGAATAAAGCATTATTACGATGAAATAAGACTCACCGCGTTAAAGAAACGGAAGTTTTATCAGTATTGAAAACATAACGTTTTTCATAAACATCAACCGTTGGAGGCCTACGATTTTCCTCAAAGAGATCATAACCTTCCTTAAGCATAACCCAGAATTGATAATGAGGATCAGTACTATGACGCGCCATATTAGCGTCAGTCATGCGGAAAGGAAAAGCCTGCAACTGAAATTCTCTCTGTCCACCTCTAAAAGCATCCCGTGCAAAAGCATAAATCTGCGCCATATTTTTATCACTCATGGAATAACAACCTGCGGAAAAACAAGAACCGTGCACCATAAGGTGACGTCCTGTGCGGCCATGCGCCTGATCATAAAGGTTCGGAAAGCCTATATTAAAGGAAAGATAATATTTCGAATAAGGATTCATTTGATTTGCAGTAACAGTATAAAAACCTTCCGGTGTCTGCAGATCCCCTTCCTTATATTTAGGTCCAAGCTGGCCGGACCATTTGCAAATGCCATAACGTGCCACTAACACAAAAAGCCCTGAACGGGATTGCTTCCAAATTTCGGCAACATTTTCTTCTTTAAAAAACCGCATCATAATCGGCGCATAGGGATCTATATTATAAAGAACCATTCTATTTTGGATCTCTTGCGGCAACGGCTGCTCAACTTTAGCGCGAATAGAAGCTGGTAATCTCCCCTCGCATGCCGACAATATCCCCATTGCAAACAAAACACATGCCACGAGGAATCTGTTGAATGTCATCGAATAAAACTCCAATATCCCCTCACAAAAAATAACTTATGTTAGAGACCGACCAATTTGAAGATATTTTTCCCAACGTTCTTGTTTAAGAACTTCACCATCTTTGCCAACCATAGTCTCCAAAGCAGCAGAAATAATATTTCCTGTTGCATCAATCACAACCTCTTTTCCTCGATGTGCTCCCCCTAAAGGCTCCGGAATAATGCCATCAATAATCTTTAACCGATACAGATCTTGAGCGGTAATACGCATATTCATTGCAGCATCTTTAGCGCGAGCTGGATCACGCCATAAAATAGAAGCTGCCCCTTCTGGTGAAATAACAGAATAAATCGCGTGCTCTAACATATAAACTTTGTTTGCCGCGGCAATTGCTATCGCCCCTCCAGAACCGCCTTCTCCAATAACAACCGAAACAACAGGAACTTTTAAGCGCAAAGTTGCTGCTGTTGACTGAGCAATTGCTTCTGCTTGACCACGTTCTTCAGCACTCACACCAGGATAAGCACCTGCTGTATCGACAAAAGTTAGGAGTGGCAAACCAAAGCGATCAGCCATTTCCATGATACGTACAGCTTTACGGTACCCTTCTGGACGTGCAGAACCAAAATTATAGCGTAAACGCGTTTGCGTATCGTGCCCTTTTTCCTGACCTATATAAGCAACAGCTTCACCTTTAAAGCGTGCGAACCCAGCTTGAATAGCCTCATCTTCAGCAAATTTGCGGTCTCCTGCCAAAGGTGTAACATCACTCAACAACCGCGCAGAATAGTCCATAAAGTGGGGACGATCAGGATGGCGAGCTACTTGTGTTTTTTGCCACGGCGATAATTTTTTATAAATATCGCGCAATGCCATTTGGGAACGCATTTCAAGACGCGCGATCTCGTCGCTCATATCAAGACTGCCTTCTTCCTCAGAAATCTTTTTTAATTCGAGAATTTTCCCATCGAGATCAGCAACCGGTTTTTCAAAATCAAGATAATTATACATTGCACCCAACTTATTTGGTGTAACTTATACACTTATAATTCACTTTATAAAGTATTTTTCAAAAACATCACCTTCTCTTTACCTAGTCTTCTGCTCATCGGCAAGTGGATGATGCTCATTGACCAACCGATAAAGTCCTGCTTCCAATACATGTGTGTAAATCTGAGTGGTAGCAATATCAGAGTGACCTAACAAATGTTGAACTGCACGCAAATCAGCACCATTTTGCAAAAGATGACTAGCAAAAGCGTGGCGCAACACATGGGGAGAAAAGCTATCACCTTTTATGCCTGCTCTTCTGGCGAGACATTTCAACTCCCGTGCAACGACTTGACGAGCAATATATCCTGTCTCTGAACGCGCAGGAAAAAGATAAAGACTTGTAGCATCCTTTCCCTTATCACGCAAATTTAACCACTGTGAAAGAACTTGGCATGCTTTTTTTGATAAGAGAACCATTCGTTCTTTTTTGCCCTTACCGCGAACCAAAACACCGTACTCTTTCCCTCGAACAGCCTGCACCGGAAGACTCACCAACTCACTGATTCGCAAGCCTGTTGCATACAACATTTCAATGAATACCTGAAGACGCAATGCGCGGAAATGATCTTTCGACCCATAATCTGCTTGATTCACTTCCAACTCAGCAAAATCAAGCAATTTCGTCACCGCATCCTCACTTATAATCTTGGGGAGAGGACGTCCCTGACGAGGCGCATCAATATCATGAGAGGGATCATCTGCTCTCAACCCTTCAGCATAAAGAAATTGATAAAACTGACGCAAAGTCGATAAACGGCGTGCTTGCGAAGACGCTGCAAAACCAAGATTATGCATAAGCGACAAAAGACCAATTAAATCTTCTTTTTTTGCTGAAAAAAGCGAGACAGAATGTGCAGACAATTCATCTTGTGCCCACTGCAAATCACACTGATAAGCCGCAAGAGTATGAGAAGAAGCCCCTCGCTCAGCGCTCATCATTTCAAGAAAATGATCTATCACAGCACCACTTTTCATTTCATTGATTCGCTTCTGCAGAAAGGTGCCATGAATCCAAGGGAACATCAATATACATATCCACAGTTACTGGTTCAACCCAAACCACAAGAGCACCCATTATACTGAAAAGAACAGAAAGTAAAATGAAAAGAATCATCAAAAATCTGGTCAATGTTGGCATAAGATAATAACCTACCTAAAATATTCTATCCTTTATCATGCCTTATAAAGATTAACAGGAATTGACTTTAAAGCGGATAAATGCCGAAATAAAGTTATGAAAAGTAATCAACCTAAACATACCCCGATAACACAAATAAAGAATCAACTCTTATCATCTCTTGATAAACGCGCACTTGTATTTGTTGGTCTTATGGGTGCAGGCAAATCAGTGATTGGAAAACGCGTTGCCACTATGCTCCATTTGCCCTTTTATGATTCCGACCAAGAAATTGAAAAAGCTGCGCAAATGACAATCACCGAACTCTTTAAAACTTATGGTGAACCGGAATTCCGCGCTCTTGAACAGCGTGTTATTCTAAACCTCATTAAAAAAAGTCCTCTTGTTTTAGCAACAGGTGGCGGTGCTTACATAAACGAAAATATCCGACAAGCCATTCATAAAAATGGTATATCTATATGGCTCAAAGTAGATCTTGATATCCTCATGAAACGTGTTTCACGGCATCCAACGCGCCCCCTCCTTCAAACAGAAAACCCTAAAGAAACCATGCAAAAACTCATGGAACAGCGCTATCCTATCTATGCAAAGGCAAACTTAACAATTAACAGTCATAAAGAAAGCCGTCATACCGTAGCACAAAATGTCATACGATCTGTACAGCACTACCTATACACAGAAATTAACAATAGGAACAATCAGCATGCAAGCCAAGACCGTCACTGTTAAACTGGACAAACACTGTTACAATATCATCATTGGCCCAGATCTGATTGCGCAAGCTGCTTCACAGATTAAACATTCTCTTAACAAAAAAGATCCTCATCAAACACGCTTGGCAATTGTTACAGATACAAATGTTGCTTCTCTCCATTTGGATACATTGCAAACACAATTAATAAAAAACAAAATCCATACTGTTCCCATTGTTGTAGAAGCAGGGGAACAATCAAAATCATTTTCAACCCTGCAAATTGTAATCGATCAAATTCTTGCTGCACGTTTAGAGCGAGGCGATTGCGTTATTGCTTTTGGTGGTGGTGTTATTGGTGATTTGGCAGGTTTTGCCGCAAGTATTATACGCCGTGGAATGAACTTCATTCAAATGCCCACAACACTTCTTGCACAAATTGACTCCTCTGTTGGTGGGAAAACTGGAATCAACAGCCAATATGGTAAAAATCTTATTGGTGCTTTTTATCAACCGCAATGCGTTATTGCCGACACGTGCCTTCTCGATACCCTACCACTGCGCGAATTTCGCGCTGGCTACGCAGAAATAGTCAAATACGGTCTCATTAACCAACCTGACTTTTTTGAATGGCTTGAAAAAAATGGGCAAAAGATTTTCTCTAATGGCCCAATACGAACAGAAGCCATTGTCCGCTCATGCCAATTTAAAGCTGAAATTGTAGCACGTGATGAATACGAAACAGGAGAACGCGCACTCTTAAACCTTGGTCATACATTTGGACACATGCTTGAAACAGCAACCGGCTATGACCCAAACCGTTTAATCCACGGTGAAAGCGTAGCAATTGGGATGATTCTAGCCCACCAATTCTCCGCTCAACTGAATTTAATAAGTCCCACACTTACACAACGCGTTGAAACACACCTTAAAGCAGTGGGATTACCGACAAAACTAAAGGATATCCCAGGTAAGCTACCAGACGCTGAAGCACTGATGACTCTCATTGCCCAAGATAAAAAAGTTTCGCAAAACAATCTGACCTTCATCTTAACACGCGGACTTGGCCAATCATTTATTGCAAAAAATGTTTCACCAGAGGCAGTTTTGACCTTTTTGAAGCAAAAATTAGCAGAAATTGGTTAATTCATATTGAATATAATTGATTCGCTTTTATACTTCTATTAAAGGAGTAAATGTGATGATGTCTGCGTAGCTCAGTAGGATAGAGCACAGGATTCCTAAAGAAATTGGGCACCTTAAGGAGAAATCCTCAAAGTGGATCTGCTCAAATTCGGGGAAAGCTTCATAGGAGACTATATGCCAATCCCGAGCCAAGTCTCTCTTCAAATGAGAGAAAGGTGTAGAGACTGAACGGGCAGCACCTAAAAAGCATAAGCTTCAAGGTGAAGAGACAGTCCAGACCACAAACAGCCTCCAAAGCTGGCGGTGAAAATCGAAGTGGTATGAATCCTGGGGTCGCAGGTTCGAATCCTGCCGTAGACACCATCGTATCAGTCAAACTATTCTTTGTGCACAATATAGGAAAGCATTATGAAAAAAACTTTACATATTTTAGGATTTTTCGCCGCTTTAAGTTTATCACTCTTCACCTCAAACAATACCTTAGCTGGTTCTTTAATCATTGAAGTACCAGATAATCCAGAGCCAACAACTCAGACCATTGCCTATCAGTGTGATACTGAAACAGGTAAAGAACGCGTGGAAGCAGTTTATCTTAATGCTGAGAATATTTCGTTGGTTGATTTCAAATGGAAAGGTAATCGCGTCATTGCTGCTAATGTACTCGCTGCCTCAGGAGCAAAATATATGGGAGGCCCATATATTTGGTGGGAAAATAACAAAGACGTCACACTCTATGATCTTGTTAATGATCCAGAAGAAAAAAAACCCATTCTCTGCAAAGATGAATCAATGCTATTATTCTAAATAATTCAGGAAACATTATGAAAAAAACACCTTTTACTATACAATTTTTTATCGCTTTAAGCGTATTACTCTCTGGTTCAATCAATGCATTAGCGAGTTCTTTAGTCATTGAGGTACCAGATGATCCAGAACCAACAACTCAGACTGTTTCCTATCAATGCAATATGGGAACAAGCAAAGAGCATGTTGAAGCAACCTATTATAATGCTGGCAATATTTCGTTGGTTGATTTCAAATGGAAAGATAAGCGCATCGTTGGTTCTAATGTTATTGCCGCTTCTGGAGCAAAATATGTGAGCGGCCAATATATTTGGTGGACAAAAAGAGACGAAGCCACACTTTACGATCTTATTGATGATCCAAAAGAAGAAAAGCCCATCCACTGCGTAGAAGAAAAAGTAGAAGAAAAAAGCACAGAGTAAAACAAGGCTGTTGCACTTTAAAAACCGCCTTGGCTCTCATCACATGATTTTCCTTCTGATGCAGGTAACTTTTCCTCCGTCTGATGTAATAAAAGAGCCAGCGGTTTTTCTGACTGTTCTTCTGAGTGATGCCGATAAGCTGCTGTATGAGATAACAACATGGAAGCCAACGGTGCTGTTAAAAACAAAAAAAGCATCAACAATACTTCATGAAAAACAAAACAATGATCCACAAATGTTGAATAAAGAAACGAAGAAATAAGAATGCTGCCAACACCCCAACTCGTAGCAACTGAAAGCATATGCAAACGCTCATAGAAACTGGAAAAACGCACCAAACCTATCGTTGCGATAAGCATTAATCCAGATCCTAATATTAAGAAAACAGTGATAACAATAGCAACGACAAGCGATACATCATCCTTCATTCAATAACTTCTCCACGCATTAAAAATTTTGCCAAAGCGATACTTGAGACAGGGCCCAACAACCCAATAATGAGGGCCGCTACGAAATAAATGGTTGTTCCTGAACGGATATCGAATGTAAGAAATAAAAGAATAATGGTTATATAAAGAGCATCCAAACCAACAATCCGATCCTGTGCACGTGGACCACGAATCAACCGAAACAGGGCGAAAATCACTGCCAAACTTAAAAAAAACTGTGAAAAGAAAATCCCCCAATAAAGGATCAGCATACTCATTAAAAAATCTCCAAAAGTAATTGCTCATACCGTTGTTTGATCAACCGTTGATAATCATATCCATTTTTTAAATTTAAGACATGAAGCAAAAGTTCCCCCTTTTTACTATTATAAGCAACCCAAGCAGTTCCAGGGGTTGCCGAGAGGATGCATGCTAAAATAGCCAAAGCAGTGCGATTGTGGAGCAGAAGAGGTACGACAATAAAACCAGACTTCTGTTGTCGAGATCTTTTTGTTAAAACAAACCAAGCCACTGAAATATTTGAGAATATGGAATCTATAAATACTCGAAAAACGAGACGAAAAACCGCACTCCAACTTTTAACAGGAACCTTCTCCGGCTCCAGGAGCTGCATCATCCAACCGCAAAACAAAGCAATCATAATCCCTAAAAGCAATTGCCCTAAACTAAAACCGTTTAAAACAAGCCACATAAAAACAATTGCACCACTGAAAAAAGGGAAAGGACAAAAACGATTCATTTATTGATCTCCCTATTTTCGAGAGAAAAATCCGTTAAAACACTTCCAATATAATTCTGAGGTTCATACAAAGCCTTAGCCGTTTCAGACATATAATGACTAACAGGACCAGCTACGATTGTTATAAGAAAACACAAAGCAAGGAGAACAGCAATAGGAGCAAATTCTATCACCTGCACACGGGGAACGCGCCCTTCAAGAGAAACCCAAAAAGTTCGAATACCCGTTCTTGTCAGTGCAATCAAAGCTGCAAAACCAGAGATGGTGACAAAACCCACAAAAAGCCAATCATGGTAAATCGGTAGAGAAGCAGAAAAATCCTCTCTACAATGGTTTAAAACTGCCATGAACATCATAATTTTAGCAACAAAACCAGAAAAAGGCGGCAATCCAATAATCAAAATGGCACATATACCAAAACAAGCTCCGAGAATCGCTAAAGTGACTGGAAAATAAGTTCCAACTTCATCTTCTTCCTCCTCTTCATCGTCACCATATACCTCCATTGTGACAGCAAGAACATTAGCAGCTACATCTTGACAGCGTTCAACCAACTCTACCAATAGAAAAAAAGCGCCAAGTGCTAGAGTTGAGGAAACGATATAAAAAAGTGCACCTGCTATCAGTGCTGTATTGCCGATCCCGATCGCTGTCAACAATGTACCCGAAGATACAAGAACGCTATAAGCTGCCAAACGCCCCAAAACTTGGCTCGCCAATACCCCAATAAACCCAAAAATCACAGTGGCAAGCCCACCATAAAACAAAACCGTGTGACCAAAATGGTTAAAATATTCACTTTCAGGACCAAACCATAACAGCGTTAAACGTAAAATAACATAAATACCCACCTTGCTCAAAAGTGCAAAAGAAGCTCCAACGGGCGCTACTGCCGCACTATAAGTCGGCATCAACCAAAAATTAAGCGGCCACATACCTGCTTTGAGTAAGAAAGCAATACCTAAAAGGGCAATACCTATTTCAAACAAAACAATATCCGTAGAAGCTATATATCTTATTTTAACAGCCAAATCGGCCATATTAAGAGTGCCAACGACTCCGTAAATGAGTGCTGTACCAACTAAAAAAAACAATGAAGCAACAAGATTAACGACGACATAATGCAACCCTGCACGCACGCGTGTCTGACCAGAACCATGCAAAGCAAGCCCATAGGAAGCTGTTAACATAACTTCAAAAAACACGAATAAATTGAATAAATCCCCAGTCAAAAAAGCGCCGTTTATCCCCACCATAAAAAATTGCATCAATGACTGAAAATGAGGACCAGCTTTGTACCAATGGGCGCGTGCAAAAACCAGCGCGCTCGTCACCAACAAGCTGGAAAGTAAGAGCATCATGGCGCTTAAACGATCAAGGACCAAAACAATTCCGAAGGAAGAGGGCCAATTGCCAAGCCGATAAACATCACACGCCGGTGCTATTTCAAGCGTACGCATAATCAATAAAACAGCAATAATAACCGACAATCCGGCAGAAGAAAGACTAATCAATGATTTAAGTTTCGAACGCCGTTCATCATAGAAAAGCAGGACCGCTCCAGTGCTTAATGGCAAAAGAATAGGCAAAATAAGGAGATGGTGTACTCCTACTTCCATTACTGCACCTCACGTCCATCAACGTGATCTGAACCCGTTAAACCGCGTGAAACCAAGAGAATAACTAAAAATAAAGCTGTTGTTGCAAAACCAATCACAATTGCAGTTAAAACCAAGGCTTGTGGCAGAGGATCGGCATAATTAGCTGGATTAATAACAGTGGTAGGATCAACAATTGGCGCTGCATTACTGCGCGGTCTACTCATTGAAAACATGAAAAGATTGACACCATAGGAGATCAAAGACAAACCAAGAATGACCTGAAAAGTGCGTGGACGCAAAACAAGCCAAATGCCTGATCCGACAAGAACACCAATACTCAAAGAAAGAACAATTTCCATTAATTTTCCTTCTCTTTCAAACTGGGCTTCTTACCGATTCGGTAACTGCGAATTGACTGGTGTGCAAGTGCAATTAAAATAAGAACAGTTGCTCCCAACACAAGAGAAAGTACACCAAAATCAAACAAAAAAGCAGATGCCATGGGAATTTTTCCAATTAGCGGAAGATGAATATATCGAAAAAAGGATGTTAAAAAAGGATATCCAAAAAACCAAGAACCCATTCCCGTTATTATTGACAATAATAAGCCAAAGCCAATCCAACGCAAAGGTAAAACTCTCAAATGGGTTTCCACCCACCGGATATCACGTGCCAGATATTGCAAAATAAATCCTATCGCTAAAGTCACACCACCAACAAATCCACCTCCTGGTAGATCATGCCCTCGCATGAATAAATAAACAGCAAAAGCAATAATAACCGGAAAAAGCCAACCCATAATAACAGCAGGCACAGCCAGATAATTCAACACTGTATCCCCCACATTCCGATCAGATTGTGCCATATCAAAAGCTTTCTGAACACGTTGTTGAAAAGGCGCATCAATACTTTCAGGAGCAGGACGAAACCGTCTTAAAAGGGCAAAAACAGTCAGTGAAACAACACCTAAAACGACAATTTCTCCCATGGTATCAAAACCACGGAAGTCAACCAACAACACATTTACAACATTGCGACCCCCAGCATTCGAATAAGCATGGGTGAGAAAAAAATCAGAAACTGTTGTACCTTGAGGACGTGTCATCATTGCAAAGGAAAGCCACGCTACACCAAAACCTCCCACAAGTGCTATGACGAAATCACGGATACGACGCAAGCGCACCAAAAAATGAACAGACGTTGGAGTAGGATTATGCAAACGTTTAGGCAACCAGCGTAAACCAAGCAATAATAAGACAACTGTCACAACTTCAACAACCAATTGTGTTATTGCTAAATCAGGCGCAGAAAGCCATAAAAAGGTTGCACAAGTCATCAAACCAGCTCCTCCCAACAGCATGAGTGATGCAAGACGATGAAACTTTGCTTGCCAAGCAACTAAAAGCGCACATAATCCACCAACCAACCAAAGAGCAAGAAAAGGAATATCAACTGGAAAAAGTGGTAATGACCCCACTGCAATTAAGCCATCACACCAAAGTAAAAGACCAACAAATGCAAAACACACCCAAAATATCCAATGCAACTGTATCTGCAAACGGCGTGTTGACAAAAGAGATTCCACTGCACGTGCCCATTTCCAAGAAATAATCACGAGCATACGTTCAAAAATACGGGTTCCTTTCAAATGACGAAAAAAAGGAGCTCCATCATCACAAGATAAAAAATAACGATGCCCAACAGCATAGAGCAATCCGCCGCCGAATAAAGCAATCAAACTCATCACTAACGGAGTATTAAACCCATGCCAAACAGCTAAATTGTACGGGGTTTTCATCGGTCCTAAAACAGAGACAACTGCATTATCTAAAATAGCTCCTATTGTTAAATTAGGAAAAATACCAACCGCCAAACAAATAAACACCAAAAGCTCCATTGGCAAACGCATAAAATGCGGCGGTTCATGAGGAGTTTTAGGTAAATTGACAGGTTTTGGTCCTAAGAAAACGCCATGAATGAAGCGTATAGAATAGGTCACACTAAACAAACTAGCCAGCGTTGCTACATAAGGTGCAATCCAATCAATCCATGATTCCATATGCATTTCAACAGCTTCAGCAAAAAACATCTCTTTCGATAAAAAACCATTCAGCAAAGGAACTCCAGCCATCGCTGCACTTGCTACTAAAGCCAAAGTTGCCGTGATAGGCATAGAGCGATAAAGCCCCGTCAGTTTACGCATATCACGTGTCCCCGTTTCATGATCAATAATACCAGCTGCCATAAATAAAGAAGCTTTAAAAGTGGCATGATTAGCCATATGAAAAATCGCCGCAACACACCCAAGTGGACTACCAAGACTTAAAAGTGTGGTAATTAATCCAAGATGGCTAATAGTCGAATAAGCAAGAAGTCCTTTCAAGTCTTGCTGAAACATGGAAAAATAAGCACCAAGCAGCAATGTAGAGAGTCCTGAAAAGCCAACCAGCCAAAACCAAGCTTCCGTCCCAGAGAGTACTGGCCATAAACGGACAAGCAAAAACAATCCTGCTTTCACCATTGTCGCCGAATGCAAATAAGACGATACAGGTGTTGGAGCAGCCATCGCATTAGGCAACCAAAAGTGAAAAGGAAACTGTGCGCTTTTTGTTAACGCCCCCAATAAAATACAAATAAGGACAAGACTATAAAGAGAACTTGACCGGATCATATCCCCAGACTGCAACACCTTATCCAAATCAAAACTGCCAACAATATAGCCAATCAATAAAACCCCAATAAAAAGAGCAAAACCGCCAAAACCTGTGATTGTTAAAGCCATACGCGCACCCTCACGCGCGCTTGCATTATGGTACCAATAGCCGATCAACAAAAAAGAAAAAATACTGGTCAGTTCCCAGAAAACGACCAAAAAGACGAGATTACCTGATAAGACTATTCCTGTCATTGACCCCATAAAGGCCAAAAAAAAGGAAAAGAATCTCGGTACAGAATCCGCCGGATCCATATAATAACGCGCATAGACAACAACAAGTAGCCCAATTCCTGTAATGAGCAAGCAAAAAAGCCACGACAAACCATCTATGCGGAGAATCAAATCACTCCCCCATTCTGGAAGCCAAGAAATATCTAACCGCACTATGTGGTTTCCGCGAACTTCCGGATAAAGCATTACTGTAAAAAGAAGACAGAAAAGTGCGACAATCCCAGCAAACCATGCCTCATTATTTTTTGCTGTCGAACGAAAAAAGCCAATGATAGCACTGCCAGCAAAAGGAAGCAAAACTAACAACATCAACATTGCTTCCCGTGTTGTCATTCTTGAAGCTCCATTCTGTCCTTAACATTTTGTCATCAACAAAATGAAAGTTTAACACCATCACCCCATCATGCACTTATAACAACAAAATTTAATAAAACTTAAAAGCATTTAAAATTTTTACAAAATAAAAACAATGATCGCATGAAAGACTGCTCAACACACAAAGTGCCTTAAAGATTTTTCCTTTTTAACATTTTCTATCCCTTAAAAAAGCGAGAAAGACACTGTTTACGAGGTCCATAATAAGGCTGATAACTATTATCATTTTTATTGTAAGAACGATAACGTGCATGACAAGAATCAATATGTTGTTTGAGCATCCATGGCTCTTTTTTCTGTAAAGAAGCTGAAACTGCTTTTAATGGCATATATTTTGCGTCTAAACGCGAAAATGCAACGAAAGCCCCTTCAGGATACCACCAATTATCACTATATTTACGATAACCACGCCGATAATGACGATAACCTTTAAAACCATTAAGCTCCCTACGTCCTGTAATAACCAAAGGGACCAAATCCTCTTGGACGGAAGATTGGTGAGATACCTTAACTTCAGTACTATTTTTTTGCGCAGAACCAGTGATATTGGTTACTATTATAAAAACACTTCCGATGAACGCAATAATCAAAGCATAATACAAACTCTTTATCATGGGCATAATACAAATCTCACAACAACTGAACCAAAATTGGATCACAGACGATGTCTCCATCACGAAACGAAAGCAGATTCTCTTCTACAATTCTTTTTCACTTGAGACATTCTGTTACTCCATGTACTAAACGTTGATCTCAAGAATAAGATCCTTCAAAAAGAATGGATAAAAAATGATTAGAACTCCCTATTATCTTATCGATAAATCTAAACTCATAAGGAATATGGAAATCATCACGCGCTTACGAGAAATGTCGGGAGCAAAAATTTTATTGGCTTTGAAATGTTTTGCTACATGGAGTCTTTTTGACTTAATGTCTGAGTATATGGATGGAACGACATCATCATCTCTGTATGAATTGCGTTTAGGAAGAGAAAAATTTGGCAAAGAGACCCATGCCTATTCAGTTGCTTGGGCGGACAATGAAATTGATGAAGCCTGTAGCTATGCAGATAAAATCATTTTTAATTCAATCCAACAGCTTCAACGTTTTGCCAGCGCCACCAAAACCATTCAACGGGGTTTAAGATTAAATCCAGGAATCAGCGCATCAAATTTTGATCTTGCAAATCCCTCTCGTCCTTTTAGTCGTTTAGGTGAAATCAATCAAAGCGCTATTAAAGAAATTTTACCTCTCATCAATGGTTTGATGATCCATAATAATTGTGAAAATGCTGATTTCAATCTTTTCGACCGCATGCTTAGTCATATGGAAGAAAAATTTGCAGAACTCTTTGCTGCGGTTGACTGGATAAGCCTTGGCGGCGGTATTCATTTTACTGCTGAAAATTATCCTCTAGAAGCTCTTGCAAAACGCTTAAAAAATTTTTCTCAAACCTACGGTGTCACCATTTTTCTAGAACCAGGAGAAGCTGCCATCACCAGAAGCACGACACTAGAAGTGAGTGTGCTTGATACCTTGTATAATGAAAAAAACCTCGCCATTGTTGATAGCTCAATCGAAGCGCATATGCTTGATCTTTTAATTTATCGGGAAAATGCCAAATTAGAACCCAATAAAGGCCCCCATGAAATTATGGTTTGCGGAAAATCTTGTCTTGCTGGTGATATTTTTGGAACATTTCGGTTCCCTGCCCCCCTTAAAATAGGTGATAGATTATCCTTTCAAGACGCTGCGGGCTATACAATGGTCAAAAAGAACTGGTTTAACGGCGTTGCCATGCCTGCCATTGTCATTAAAGAATGTAGTGGAGCTCTAACAATTCAACGCCAATTCAGCTATAATGATTATCAAAAAAGTCTTTCATAACTCAAATGACATACAAAAAAACCATCATGCGGCAATATTAATAAGGAGATAACCCCCCAAATGAAGAAAAATGTTCTCATTATTGGTGCTGGAGGTGTTGCACAAGTTGTTGCGCATAAATGCGCCCAAAACAATGATATTCTTGGTGATATTCATATTGCTTCACGGACACTCAAAAAATGTGAAGCAATTAGTGCATCAATTAAAGATAAAAAAGCAATGAAAGTAGAAGGCATTCTTAAAAGCCATACACTCAATGCAATGGATGTTGCAGAAACTGTACAGCTCATCCAAAAAACCAAATGCGAAATTGTTATCAATGTTGGTTCCTCTTTTCTTAATATGTCTGTTCTCTCAGCTTGTATCGAAACCAAATGTGCTTACATTGATACCGCAATTCATGAAGATCCATTGAAAATTTGTGAAACACCTCCATGGTACGGAAATTATGAATGGCCTCGACGTCAAGAATGTGAAAAAGCTGGTATAACTGCCATTTTAGGAGCAGGATTTGACCCCGGTGTTGTTAATGCTTACGCGGCATTAGCGCGTGATGATTATTTTGACACGATCACCGATATTGATATTATTGATATTAACGCTGGAAATCACGGGCGTTGGTTTGCCACAAATTTTGATCCAGAAATTAACTTTCGAGAATTTACGGGACAAGTATGGTCATGGCAAAATAAACAATGGACTTCCAATCAAATGTTTGAAATCAGTCATGAATGGGACCTTCCCGTTGTTGGGAAACAAAAAGCCTACATGACAGGACACGATGAAATCCATTCATTATCCAAAAATCTTGATGTTCAAAATATCCGATTTTGGATGGGATTTGGTGAACGTTATATCACCGTTTTCACTGTTTTGAAAAATCTCGGACTCCTATCTGAACAACCTATTAAAACAGCAGAAGGCCAAGAAGTTGTTCCGTTAAAAGTCGTAAAAGCTGTCTTACCTAATCCTGCCTCTTTAGCGCCAAATTATACAGGAAAGACCTGTATTGGAGACCTTATTAAAGGGAAAAAAGACGGAAAACCAAGAGAAATTTTTATCTATAATATAGCTGATCATAAACAAGCTTTTAATGAAACCGGTGCACAAGGTATTTCCTATACAGCCGGTGTACCAGCAGCTGCTGCTGCCATTCTCATTGCCACAGGCGAATGGGATGTTAAAACCATGGTAAACGTAGAAGAATTACCACCGCATCCTTTCCTCAAACATCTCGATCATATGGGGCTTTCCACCTGCATAAAAGAGCAAAAAGAAGAGAAAAAATTACAGTTTTAATTCATTTTATATGCAACAAAAGATACAAGAAAATCGCCTTTTAAAAAGGCGATTTTTTTAATACCCAAATCCATCAAGCAGCAAAAATAAAATGCCTTCCTGATGCTTTTTGAAGAAGCATTAGGGAACTTCTTCAAAACTACAAAGCTTCCCTAGATATGAAGCGGTTTTGCAAACGTCGCTAGAGCTGCTTCCCGCACTGCTTCTGATAAAGTAGGATGCGCATGACAACAACGCCCCAGATCTTCTGATGAACCACCAAATTCCATTAAAACTGCAATTTCATGAATCATTTCACCAGCACCAAACCCAAGAATATGCCCACCCAAAACCCGATCTGTCCTTTTATCGGCAAGAATTTTAACAAACCCATCACTTTTTTGCATCGCGCGTGCACGACCATTAGCCATGAAAGGAAACTTTCCAACGTTATAATCAATTCCAGCAGCTTTCAGTTCTTCTTCTGTCTTGCCTACACTAGCAATTTCCGGCTGTGTATAAACAACACTAGGAATAACATCAAAATTAACATGTCCTTTTTGACCTGCCAAAATTTCGGCCACAGCAACGCCTTCTTCCTCTGCCTTATGCGCTAACATTGGTCCTTTAACGACATCACCAATTGCATAAATTCCTGGAATATTAGTCTGCCAATGCGCATCAATCGCAATAAAGCCACGTTCATCCAACTGAACACCAGCCTCTTCCAATCCAAGACCCTCTGTGTATGGAAAGCGTCCCGTAGCAATGAGCACAACATCAGCCTCTAAAGTTTCAGATTCACCACCTTTAACGGCTTCAAAAGTCACCTGAGCGGTTGAGCCAGATTGCGTAATAGCTGTTACTTTTGTACCCGTCTTATATTCTATTCCCTGTTTTTCCATTAATTTTTGAAATTGCCGTGAAACTTCACCATCCATTGATCCCAAAACTTTATTAAGATACTCAATAATGGTAACTTTAGCACCTAAGCGGCTCCAAACGGAACCAAGCTCTGAACCAATGACACCAGCGCCAACCACAACCATGCGCGTTGGCACTTTCTCAAGCGCAAGCGCTCCGGTAGAAGATACAATTATTTTTTCATCAATTGCAACATTCACACCCGGAATGCCGGAACTCTCTGAACCAGTAGCAATAATAATATTCTTTGTTGCAATCGTTTGTTTGTTACCATCTCTGGCAACAACTTCAATTTGACCTGCACCTAAAATTTTGGCTGTACCAAAAAAAGTATCAACTTTATTCTTTTTCATCAAAAAAGAAACACCACTTGTATTTGCTGTTACAACAGCTTTCTTATGCGCCATCATTTGCTCAAGATTAAGCTTAGATTTTGAAATAGAAATACCGAGTGTTTCAAAACCATGTTGTGTTTCAGCAAACACTTCTGAAGCATGCAATAATGCTTTAGAAGGAATGCAACCAACATTGAGACATGTGCCACCTAATGTCGTACGCTTTTCAACAATCGCTGTTTTAAGCCCTAACTGCGCTGCTTTGATTGCTGCTACATATCCGCCAGGACCAGCTCCGATCACCACCACATCATAAGACATCCGTTTTTCCTTTCATCCTGAAAACTGCACTTTTACAAGTCAAGAACAAGACGTTCCGGATCTTCCAAACTTTCCTTAACACGTACAAGGAAAGTCACAGCCTCTTGCCCATCGACAATACGGTGATCGTAAGAAAGCGCTAAATACATCATAGGGCGAATCACAATTTGCCCCCCAACAACCACTGCTCGTTCTTTAATCGCGTGCATTCCCAAGATACCAGACTGTGGTGCATTCAAAATCGGTGTCGACATTAACGAGCCATAAACACCCCCATTGGTAATGGTAAAAGTCCCACCTAGCATATCAGAAACAGTTAATTTTCCATCACGAGCGAGACGACCTAGACGGCCAATTTCCTTTTCAATCTCTGCAAGTGACATCTGATCTGCATCACGAACCACTGGAACGACTAGCCCTTTATCCGTTCCAACAGCTATTCCGGCATTGACATAGTTTTTGTAAACAATATCTGTTCCATCAATTTCTGCATTAACGGCAGGAAGTTCTTTTAAGGCATGGCAAACAGCCTTGGTAAAAAATCCCATAAAACCAAGTTTAACACCATGTTTCTTTTCAAAAAGGTCCTTATAACGCTTGCGCAAATCCATTACCGCGGACATATCAACCTCATTAAATGTGGTTAACATTGCCGCTGTATTCTGTGCATCTTTAAGGCGACGAGCAATTGTTTGACGCAATTTCGTCATACGAACCCGCTCCTCACGCGTTTCCTGTACGGAAGCAGCCGAAAAACTGGATGCAGGAGCAACAGGAGGTGGTGCTTTTGTTCCTTGTGCTAAGACATCAAGAACATCTTCTTTGAGAATTTGTCCACGTTTTCCAGAACCTGAAATATCGCTTTTTGCAATATTATTTTCAGCCATCAATTTCGCAGCAGAAGGAGCAGGAGGCATGGTAATACTCGAAGAAGACTGCTCCAATCCAGATGACGTCTCTGCAACAGGTGTAACCGAAGGTGAAAATGATTGGGAAACACCAGCTGCTCCATCTTCAACCACACCTAACAGGGCTTTCACTTCAACCGTATCGCCTTCCTTTGCAATAATTTCAGATAATTTTCCCGAAACAGGCGAAGGAACCTCAACTGTTACCTTATCAGTTTCTAACTCAACCAAGGGTTCATCTACAGCCACAGCTTCACCAAGCTTTTTAAACCATTTACCAACTGTCGCCTCGGTAACTGATTCGCCCAAAGTAGGAACACGGATTTCAGTAGTCATAATATTTTTCCATACATCAGAGTAATTAAGTTAAGCACCTAACGCGTCTTCAAGAAACGCGGAAAGTTGTTCAAGATGTTTCACCATCAACCCAGTGGCAGGTGATGCACTCGCAGGACGCCCAGCATAACGTGCACGTGAATATTGGGCATTAATGTGAGTTAAAACCCATTCCAAATAAGGTTCAATAAACGACCAAGCTCCCATATTTTTGGGCTCTTCTTGGCACCAAATAACCTCTGCCTGTAAAAAGCGAGACAACACGTCTATCAAAGCTTTTGCAGGAAAAGGATAAAGCTGTTCAACGCGCAATAAATAAACATCATCAATTCCCCTCTTTTCGCGCTCTTCATAAAGATCATAATAAACTTTACCTGTACAAAGAATAATTCGGCGAATTTTGCTATCTTTTTGCAATTTAATCAGAGAATTTTTGAGAGATTCAGCATCATCAAGCAACAAACGATGAAATCGTGTCTCTGGTCCCATTTCATTAAGGAAAGAAACAGCCCGTTTGTGGCGTAAAAGTGATTTTGGCGTCATTAAAATTAAAGGCTTACGAAAATCACGTTTAATCTGTCGACGCAAAATATGAAAATAATTTGCAGGTGTTGTACAATTAGCAACTTGCATATTATCTTCCGCACAAAGTTGAAGGAAACGTTCTAAACGTGCCGAAGAATGTTCCGGTCCTTGCCCCTCAAAACCATGAGGCAACAAGCACACAAGACCAGACATACGAAGCCATTTACGCTCTGCAGAAGAAATAAATTGGTCAAAAATGACCTGTGCACCATTGGAGAAATCACCAAACTGTGCTTCCCAAAGCGTCAAACCGCGTGGTTCAGCAAGCGAATACCCATATTCAAAACCAAGAACGGCTTCTTCAGAAAGCATAGAATTAACAACTTCATAAAGTGCTTGCCCCTTCTGCAAATGATTCAAAGGAATATAACGAGATTCATTCTCTTGATCATAAAGAACCGAATGACGTTGCGAAAAGGTTCCACGTTCAACATCTTCACCAGAAAGGCGAATTGGTGACCCTTCTAAGCAGAGTGAACCAAAAGCTAAAGCTTCAGCTGTTGCCCAATCAATTCCTTCACCGGTTTCAAACATTTTAGCACGGTTGTTCAAAAACCGCTGAATGGTTTTATGAACATGAAAATCTGATGGAATTTCAACAAGCTTTTGGCCGATTTCCTTTAAAGTTTTTAGTTCAACACCTGTGGTTCCAGAACGTTGTTCATCAGCATTACTGGCAACTTTGAGACCTGTCCAGCTTCCATCAAGCCAATCAGCCTTATTGGGTTTATAAGAAGTACTCACTTCAAACTCAGCTTCAAGCTTATCACGCCACAGTTTTTTTTGCTGCTCAATCTCTTCTAAAGAAATCACTCCTTCTGCTACCAACTGGTCACCATAAAGCTGCAGGGTCGTTTTGTGGTTACGGATAGCCTTATACATAAGCGGCTGTGTAAAAGAAGGCTCATCGCCTTCATTATGTCCATAACGGCGATAGCAAAACATATCAATTACCACTGGTTTATGGAAAATTTGTCGGAATTCTGTTGCTACTTTTGCAACAAAAACAACGGCTTCAGGATCATCACCATTCACATGAAAAATGGGCGCATCGATCATTTTTGCCACATCAGATGGATAAGGCGAAGAACGTGAAAAGCGCGGATCAGTTGTAAATCCAATCTGATTATTGATAATGACATGAATTGAACCCGCAACTCGGTAACCTTTTAGACCCGAAAGACCAAAAGTTTCTTGAATAACTCCTTGTCCTGCAAAAGCAGCATCACCATGAATGAGCAGGGGTAAGACTTTTGAACGCTCGCTTAATGAGATCATTTCAGTGCGTGTTGGTCCTACAAGCTGATCTTGTTTAGCACGCGCCTTCCCGATAACAACCGGATCAACAATTTCAAGGTGAGATGGATTGGCTAAGAGCGATAAATGAAGCTTTTTACCATCAAATTCAAGATCAGCTGAAGTTCCCAAATGATATTTTACATCACCGGATCCCTCTACATCATCAGGCTTATAAGACCCCCCTTTGAATTCATGAAAAATAGCCCGATGTGGCTTAGCAAGAACTTGCGAAAGAACATTTAAACGACCACGATGTGCCATTCCTAAAACAACTTCCTGTACTCCCAAAACACTACCACATCTCATAATCTGTTCAAGAGCAGGAATCAGAGCTTCACCACCATCAATGCCGAAACGTTTTGTTCCTTTATATTTTGTATCTAAAAACTGTTCAAATCCTTCCGCTTCAATAAGCTTGTTAAGGATAGCTTTCTTACTTTTTACTGTGAAAGAAATTCGATTATCTGGTCCTTCAATACGCTCTTGAAGCCATGCTTTTTGAGCAGGATCAGAAATATGCATATACTCCACACCAATTGTTGAACAATAGGTGCGATTAAGAATCTCAAGCATCTGGGGAATAGTTGCGTATTCCAATCCTAAAACATTATCAATAAAAATTGGACGCTCATAATCAGCAGAGGTAAAGCCGTAAGCTTCCGGAGAAAGTTCTTTGTAATCTTCCAGCTTTTCTGCCAACTGAAGAGGATCGAGTCGTGCACGGAGGTGCCCACGTGCTCGAAAAGCGCGAATCATCATGAGCGCATGAACAGAATCACGCGTTGCCTGAATAATATCTTGTTCGCTAGAAACCTTTCCCTCTTGCGCAGCACGGGTAACTATTTTTTCCTTTATCTTATCACCAAGGTGTTTTTCAAGAACAGACCAATCGCCATCGAGCGCAGAAACCAATTCTCCATTTGCCTTTAATGGCCAGTGCTCACGTTGCCACGTTGCACCTTTAGCATTTTTGAGAACATCTTCTTTGTTATCTTGAAGGGTTTCAAAAAAGGCACGCCACTGTGAATCTACACTCGTAGGATTCTTTTCATATTCGGCATAAAGTTGATCTATATAATCCGCATTTCCACCATACAGAAATGACGTTTGTGCAAAAAGACTATTTATCTCGTCCTGCTTTGCCATATATTTCTCCGGAACATTTATTCCGTCTCCTTATATATCCTCTCGACTTTTAAGAGCTTAGAAAGCAAATGAAGGTCGGAAAATTGCAAAAAAGTTTTTATTTTTTAGACTCAATGTTTTACCTAAACCTGAATAAGGATACGCCCCTTATTCAGATAAAGTTTCCTCTTATCCCTTCAAAACGGATATCAAGGTTTTACCTATTTGTGATGGCGAAGGAGAGACGCGAATCCCTGCTGCTTCCATTGCAGCAATTTTATCTTCTGCCCCACCTTTACCACCAGAAATAACGGCACCAGCATGACCCATTGTACGCCCCGGAGGTGCTGTACGACCAGCAATAAAACCAGCCATTGGCTTTTTGCGGCCTCTTTTTGCTTCATCTTTAAGAAATTGTGCTGCTTCTTCTTCAGCGGAACCTCCAATTTCACCAATCATGACAATAGACTCGGTTTCATCATCAGCCAAAAACATTTCCAACACATCAATAAATTCGGTACCCTTAACAGGATCGCCACCAATACCAATAGCGGTTGTCTGCCCCAAACCCTCCTGACTTGTTTGAAACACAGCTTCATAAGTTAAGGTTCCAGACCGAGAAACAACCCCAACAGATCCTTTTCTAAAAATAGAACCGGGCATAATACCAATCTTACATTCATGAGGTGTGAGAATACCGGGACAATTAGGACCAATGAGACGCGACTTCGATTGCTCTAATTTATTCTTAACCTTAACCATATCCATAACCGGTATACCTTCTGTAATACAGACAATTAAACCGATTTCCGCTTCAATAGCTTCTATAATGGCATCTGCAGCTCCTGCGGGAGGAACATAGATAACAGAAGCATCAGCCCCTGTCTTTTCTTTTGCCTCAGCAACACTGGAAAAAATAGGGAGAGATTCGCCTTTTGATCCTTCCCATACTTCACCCCCTTTTTTGGGATGAATGCCACCAACCATTTCCGTACCATGATAAGCCAATGCTTGTTCTGTATGAAAAGTTCCGGTTTTCCCTGTAAGCCCTTGAACCAAAACTTTTGTATCTTGATGAATAAGAATTGACATGGCTTAAGCTCCTTTCACCGCTGCAATGATTTTCTGAGCAGCATCATCTAAATCATCAGCAGAAATAACATTTAAACCACTGTTACTGATAATTGCTTTACCCTGTTCAACATTCGTACCTTCAAGGCGAACAACCAAAGGAACTTTTAAACCCACTTCTTTAACAGCAGCGACAACACCTTCAGCAATGATATCGCAACGCATAATGCCACCAAAAATATTAACCAAAATGCCTTTAACATTCGGATCAGCAGTGATAATTTTAAAAGCAGCCGTTACTTTTTCTTTTGAAGCACCACCCCCAACATCAAGAAAATTTGCAGGCTCAGCTCCATAGAGTTTGATAATATCCATTGTTGCCATAGCGAGACCTGCACCATTTACCATGCAACCAATCGTACCTTCAAGAGCAACATAAGCAAGATCATGTTTTGATGCTTCGATCTCTTTTGGATCTTCTTCTGAAAGATCGCGTAATTCTAAAATATCTGGATGACGAAACAAAGCATTATTATCAAAAGAAACTTTTGCATCAAGAACCCGCAAATGACCATTTTTCATCACAATAAGGGGATTGATTTCAAGAAGACTCATATCTTTTTCACAAAAGGCTTTATAGAGAATTGGAAAAAGCTTTTCACCATCTTCCCGTGCGTTATCTTGCAATTCCAATGCGTCACAAAGCCTTATACAATCTGCAGAAGTAACACCTTGCGCAGGATCAATGGGCAAAGTTAATATTTTTTCTGGCGTTTCTTCGGCAACCGTTTCAATATCCATTCCCCCTTCCGTTGAAACAACAAAAGCCACTTGACCAACCGTACGATCAACCAAAAGTGAAAGATAAAGCTCTCGCTCGATATCAGCACCATCTTCAATATAAAGACGATTGACCTGCTTACCCTCTGGACCAGTTTGTTTGGTTACCAAAGTTTTACCAAGCATTTCTTGTACATTAGCGACAACTTCTTCAATGGATTTTGCAAGCCGAACCCCTCCCTTTGAATCAGGACCAAGTTCTTTAAACTTCCCTTTACCACGACCACCAGCGTGAATCTGACTTTTAACCACATAAAGTGGTCCAGGCAATTTTTTCGCCCATTTTTCAGCTTGCTCTACAGAATAAACGGCAACACCATTTGCAATTGGTGCCCCATATTCATGAAGCAGACGTTTGGCCTGATATTCATGGATATTCATGCATTTGTCCTTTTCTTTCTTTTATGGATCACTTAATTGATCCTCAAGTCCTCATAACATTTTAAATACTTCGTTTTAATGAACAGAATCTAGCGCTCTTTATTTGAGACTAGGCACAATAGCGACACAAGCTTCACAAAGTTTTTGCACCGCATTCACTGATTTCTCAAAAGCATCTTTTTCTTCTTTATCAAGATCGATTTCAATGACCCGCTCAACGCCGCCAGCACCAAGTACAACGGGAACACCAACATAGGTATCTTTAACCCCATATTCACCTGAAAGATAGGCTGCAACAGGAACAACACGCTTAGTATCCTTCAAATAGGCTTCAGCCATGGAAACTGCAGAAGCCGCTGGTGCATAAAAAGCAGAGCCTGTTTTCAACAAGCTGACAATTTCTGCACCACCATCACGGGTACGCTGAATAATTTGATCTATCTTTTCCTGGGTCGTCCAACCCATTTTTACAAGATCAGGCAAAGAAATACCTCCAACCGTTGAATAACGCACCAAAGGCACCATTGAATCACCGTGCCCTCCTAAAACAAACGCTGTCACATCTTTAACAGAAACCTTAAATTCCTCAGATAAAAAATGACGAAAACGTGCCGAATCAAGAACACCAGCCATACCAACCACTTTTTTTGTCGGAAGACCTGAAAATTTCTGCAATGCCCACACCATTGCATCAAGAGGGTTCGTAATACAAATAACGAATGCTGAAGATGCGTATTTTTTAATCCCAGCACCAACTTGTTCCATCACTTTTAAATTAATGCCCAAAAGGTCATCACGGCTCATACCAGGCTTTCGCGCAACTCCTGCTGTTACAATAACAACATCAGCACCTTCAATTGCCTCATAAGCATTAGCACCTTTTAGATTGATATCAAAACCGTCAACTGGTGAAGATTCGGCGATATCAAGAGCCTTACCTTGTGGCATGCCTTCTGCAATATCAAATAAGACAATATCACCAAGTTCTTTAAGCCCAATTATATGTGCTAAAGTACCCCCAATCATACCCGAACCAATGAGAGCTATTTTCTTTCGTGCCATTTTATTTCTTCCTAACGTTAGATAACTCAGCGCACATTTACCAGCGCGCCGGTATACTGAATATTTTCTTTGACCTCAGCCCTATTTTCAACACTATCATCAAAAGGAGAAAGATATGAAATTCACCACATTTCTCTCCTCATAGAAGCAAAAATCCTCCAGGGAAACAGCTATGAAAAAATTACCACGCTGTATCGATAAAGTGAATTTTAAAAAATTACAACAGAATTATTACACTTCTTTTAAATTCAAAGAGTTATTGCTCTTACAGTTTACGTAAAGGTAAAGCGATGATCAATTTTTCCCCTTCAAAAGAAAATGTTCTGCCCAAATCTTCAAATAATCTTGACTTTGCATTTCAAAAAGACGCGATTGTGTTCTCTGAAACTCAAAGGTTTCGGTCGTCTGCGCATGCCCTTTATACAAATCTTCAAACCCTGCTGCCGCAGACATAAATAATCTTATGTGGCGTTCATAAAGAATATCAATAAGCAAAATAAATCGTTTCGTTTCATTGCGACACGTATCATCCATCACCGGCACATTATCAACAAAAATTGTATGATAACGCTCCCCCAAAGCTAAATACTCAGCCGCGGCCAAGGGCTTTACACACAAATCTTGATAATCAAAGCGTGCGCAACCCGCTCCAGAGCGTGGAATATGAATAAGACGCCCTCTGATAGAAAGTTCATCAGGCATTTCCTTGTGTCCTTGCAGCACCAGCGCCCACGCCTGATCCATGCGTTCATTTGCTTCCAGTCCCAACGGCGTTACATACACGTGTTGTAGATTTGATTTTTCAAGACGATAATCTGTTTTTGCATCAAGATTAATAACACGAACATGTGCTTTCAAAACTTGGACAAATGGCAAAAAGAGCTCTCGGTTTAAACCATTATAATAAAGATTATCGGGAGCAACATTTGAAGTCGCAACAAAGAGAACCCCTTGATCAAACAAAGCAGAGATAAGGCGCCCCAACACCATAGCATCAGCAATATCTGTTACGCTAAATTCATCAAAACAAAGCACTTGTGCTTCTCGTGCGAGATCTTCTGCAACTGCCAAAATAGGATTATTTTGTTTGATTTTGAATCTTTCGATGCTTGACGATAAATATTAATGCGTTCATGCACATCTGTCATAAAATCATTAAAATGGGCACGCTTTTTACAACCTTGTGGCAAACAAGAAAAGAACAAATCCATCAGCATAGTTTTGCCTCGTCCTACTTCACCATAAATATACAACCCCTGAAAGGAACCATTAGCACTATGCTGTTTTGAAACATGAGAATAAATTTGTTTTTTTCTCTTAAAAAAATGCCAGAACGCCCAAGGACGAGAAACTCTTTGTGCCACAATTTCTTGTAACAAATGATCAAAATGCTCTGTTAAAGCCAATTGCGCAGGATCAAAGTTTATTTTCCCCTGAGCGACCAACTCCTTATAGCGTGTCGAAACCAAAACCATTTTAAAAGCCTTCTTCAAGCCGTTCTCAATAAAACCAAGCTTTACTGACATATCCCACATATCTATGAAGAATATTCTCCTTTTTTCATAACAGCTAAAATAATTTAACGGCTTAAAACAACTGATTGGTTATCCAGTGTACGTCCCTCAAAACGATCTACATTGAAAGAATAAAGAACAACGACAATACGCCCCGAACGATCATAAAAGTATAATTTTTTTCCTTTAACCGCCCATGAATTTACTCGGGAAACAATTCCTGGACAGTGTAGAGGACCAGCACGGTACCCTTGGCCAAATTTTGTTTGTGGCGTTGCAATTCGGCAAACTCTACCATCCACAGAAAGATTCCATACCCCAGCAATACTTGCAGGAAATAAATCGATGGCACTGCTTGGCAACTCGAGATTAGCCATTCGTTCATCACTACGAGAATCTCCCTTTTCATACCCTGAAGTATCTTCTGCTCCAGATGCTTGAAACGTTGATGGATCAGACATCACTACAGTTTTCGGCATTTGCTGAAGTGGATAAAAAACTTCTAACGAATTACCTTCATAATTATTATCAAACCGCGATGTTGAACAACCACTCAAGAGTGTTATAATTGAGATTACAATGAAAAGTGAATTTTTTGAAAATGTCATATCTATACTCTTTCCCATGACAATAAATAGGCTCACTCGAAGAAATGGGTGAACATTTGTTATACGGCATTTTACAAAGATAAATTAATAAATAAAAAAGAACAGAATAAAAATTGTCGATTTTGAATAATAATAAGTTTTTCTACCGGTTTATATACATTAAACACTGGAAATTCATAAGATTTTCAGCCATATATTCTTTATGATTAATTGCGAGAAATTAGAGAACTTTCATGAAAACGCCATTTAGCAAAATGGACGGTCTTGGAAACCAAATCATTGTTGCTGATATGCGCGACAGCACACATGCACTCACACCACAAGCAATCTTTGCCTTAGCAACAGATCACCAAACACATTTTGATCAAATTATGGCTATCCATTCACCCACCCAAAATGAAGCTGATTTCCGCATCGAAATATGGAATGCTGATGGTTCAATGGCTAAAGCATGCGGTAATGGTACCCGCTGCGTGATCGCATGGCTCATTGATCACAATCTTGGTGAAAGCTTTCGATTGGAAACACCCGCTGGAATTATTGAAGGTAAGCGCCAAAGTGATAACCTCATCTCTGTTGATATGGGATGCCCGCATTTCAATGCAAAAGAGATGCCTGTTTCACGTGAAATACTAGACACTAATCATGTAGAACTTACTGCTGGTCCCTTAAAAGATGCTTGCCTTGTATCTATTGGCAATCTTCACGCCATTTTTTTTGTTGAAAGCAATATTCAAGACATTCCATTAGAAAAATATGGACCAAAACTCGAACATGATCCCCTTTTTCCAGAACGATGCAATATTTCCATTGCTTGTGTAACGTCACATAAAAGCCTAAATTTACGAACATGGGAGCGGGGGGCAGGTTTAACACAAGCATGTGGTAGCGCTGCTTGCGCGAGTGCAGTAGCTGCCTATCGACGTGGACTCACACAACGCCATGTCGATGTAAATTTACCAAGAGGAAAACTGAATATTTTTTATCGAGAAGACGATCATATTATTATGACAGGTCCAATTAAGTACGAATTTAGTGGCTTTTTAAATCCTTTAACAGGGAGCTATAAAAAGGATCACTTTTGATGGCTATAGAAATTGTAACTTTTGGTTGTCGCCTTAATAGCTACGAAACAGAAATTATACGCAAAGAAAGCGCTTCTTCTGGATTAGATCAGCTTAAAGATGGTGCTATTATCTTTAATACTTGCGCTGTTACTGCCGAAGCCGTACGGCAAGCAAAACAAGCTATCCGAAAAGCAAAACGTGAAAATCCACATGCCCGTATTATTGTTACAGGATGTGCCGCACAAACAGAAGCAAAAAATTTTGCTCTGATGACAGAAGTGGATCTTATTTTAGGCAATGAAGAAAAACTCCATGCTCATTCTTATCGTCAACTCCCTGATTTTGGCATTAACCATAATGAAAAAGTGCGCATCAATGACATCATGGAAGTACAAAAAATTGCTCCGCATATGGTTAGTGCTATGGAAGAGCGCACACGCGCCTTTGTACAGATACAAAATGGATGTGATCATCGCTGTACATTTTGCATTATTCCTTATGGTCGCGGACCATCACGCTCAGTTCCCATGGGTGCCGTCATTGAACAAATTAAACAGTTAACGGACAATGGTATTCAAGAAGTGGTCCTAACAGGTGTTGATCTTACAAGCTATGGCCACGATCTTCCTGGAAAAGCAACCTTAGGAAAATTAACTTCAGCTATTTTGCATCACGTTCCTGATTTGCCTCGATTACGTCTTTCATCAATCGATTCTATTGAAGCAGATCAAGAACTTATAGATCTTTTAACCTATGAAAAGAGAATAATGCCACATTTGCACTTATCTTTACAAGCAGGCGATAATATGATTCTAAAGCGAATGAAACGGCGACATCTGCGCGAACATGCAATTCAATTTTGCCAAGACTTACGTGCAAAACGTCCTACAATGGTTTATGGTGCCGATTTAATTGCTGGTTTTCCCACTGAAACAGAAGAAATGTTCCAAAACAGTCTCTCTCTAATTAATGACTGTAATTTAACACATCTCCATGTTTTTCCCTTTAGTCCAAGAGAAGGAACACCTGCCGCACGTATGCCACAAATTAATCGTAGAGTTGTTAAGATGCGTGCGGAAAGGTTGCGCAAAGCGGGTGAAGAAGCTTATCAAAAACACCTTACCCGCTTACAAAACAGTCAGCAAACAATCCTCGTTGAAAAAGATGAAATCGGACGAACGGAAGATTATACTCTTGCAAAAATTAAAGGTGCCAAAGCTGGAACAATTGTTCAAGCTCTTATCGTTGATCACGATGGCGATAAATTGATTGCTATTCTCCCAAAATTGAACGCAGCTTGAGCAGGGAATCCTTATGACAAAATCTTTTATCAAAAAAATGCTCTCTTTTAAAAAGCCTCAAGAGCCACAATCACAACGAATTCCTACTCCCTATGAAGCCGATATAGCAGAAAAAAATAAACAAAAAAGTGAAATTATAAAAAACGATTGTTCTTCTATAAACATTGAAAAAGAAGAGCAAATAGAAAGCCAAACGACAACACCTGAAAACTATGGTGAAGAAACCCGACCTTTTAAATCATATTCTGGCAAAATAATTGTCACTGATACAATCAATGAAAAGAAAGTTGAAAAGCTTTTACCTGTATCCTCTGTTGAACAAAAAAAGACAGCGTGGTTTGGACGCCTAAAAAAAGGATTAGCTCTTTCTTCACAGCGTTTAAGTGAATCTATTGGTGACCTCTTTGTTAAAGGAAAGCTTGATGAAGACACGTTGCAAAAGCTGGAAGATGTCCTTATTCAAGCTGATCTTGGTGTGGAAACGGCTACACGCATCACTGACACCTTAGCTTCCAGTCGTTATGAAAAAAATCTATCTCCAGATGATATTCATATCATCGTGGCTAACGAAATCAAAAAAGTGCTAGAACCTATTGCAATTCCACTAGAACTTGATCTTAATCATAAACCTCATGTTATTTTGCTTGTCGGTGTAAATGGCACAGGAAAAACCACAACTATTGGAAAACTTGCAGCCAAACTAACTGCAGGGGGACTAAAAGTTATGCTAGCTGCTGGTGATACGTTTCGCGCTGCAGCTATTGAGCAGTTGCATATTTGGGGTAAACGCACAGGAGCACCTGTTATTTCAACAAAACTAGGTGCAGATGCTGCCAGTTTAGCCTTTGACGCTTATGAAAAAGCCAAAAAGGCAAACAGTGATGTGTTGATCATTGATACAGCTGGACGCTTACAAAATAAAACTGAACTGATGGATGAATTGGCAAAAATTATTCGTGTTTTAAGAAAACACGACCCCCAAGCACCCCATACAATCCTTCAAACGCTTGATGCAACCACGGGGCAAAATGCTCTCAACCAAGTGGATATTTTCCACGGTATTGCCGGCGTTAACGGTTTAGTTATGACAAAACTAGATGGTACCGCACGAGGAGGAATTCTTGTTGCCATCGCAGCAAAATACAAATTACCTGTTCATTTTATTGGTATAGGAGAGAATGTTGAAGATCTTCAACCTTTTTCTGCTTCTGATTTTGCTGAAACTATCACAGGAAAACACGCATGAACCAATTTTTTTCTAAGCCTAATCCATCCAATAATTCCGATTCGGAGAATGTTGACAAGAATCAAAGAGAAGCTCTTTCACCAACTCTTAAATTTGTCTTGGAAATGGGGCCTTTAGTCGTCTTTTTTCTCGCTAATTATAAAGGTGAGTGGCTAATAAAGAATATTGGATTTTTTAAAAGCTTTAATAAACCTATTTTCCCTGCAACAGCTATTTTCATGGTAGCGATCATCATTGCTTTAATCTTATCATGGACTCTTGCACGTAAAATTCCTATAATGCCTCTTATTTCAGGGATATTTGTTATAGTCTTTGGATTCTTAACTCTTTGGCTCCACAACGATACTTTTATCAAAATGAAGCCAACAATAATTAATAGTCTATTTGCTCTTATTCTCTTTGGTGGTATGTTTTTTAAAAAACCGCTTTTGCGTTATGCGTTCGATTCTACTTTAAAACTTGATGATTTAGGATGGGAAAAACTTACCTATCGCTGGGCATTTTTTTTCGTTTTTCTTGCCCTTTTAAATGAAGTCGTTTGGCGCAATTTTAGCGATAATTTTTGGACAAGTTTTAAAGTATTTGGCGTTATGCCTATAACAATTCTCTTCATGTTCACACAAATGCCTACTATACTAAAACATTCAAAGGATCTTTTGATAGAAAAGGATAAGTCTAATTCTTAAAAATAATGCATTTATCACGACAGATTATTTGGTAAATTTATTTCTGACTTTTTATGGAGAAAGTACGTGTTGATTGAACAATTTATCTGTCGAGAAGATAATTTTGGTGTACTCATTCATGATGAAAAAAGTGGTTACACAGCAGCAATTGATGCACCTGAAAGCGAAGCGATCCATAATGCCCTCAAACGCCATAACTGGACGCTTCAGACTATTTTTATCACTCACCATCATCACGACCACATAGAAGCGCTAGCGGAATTAAAACAAATTTACAAGACTGTAGTTATTGGACCAGAAGCAGAAAAAGAAAAGATTAGTCATCTTGACCAAACACTTCAACCTGATGAAAGTTTTTTCTTTGGCCCACACAGACTTTTAGCTCTCTCAACACCCGGTCATACGCTGGGAGCATTGTCATATTACTTTCCTGAAAAAAAATTACTCTTTGCCGGAGATACACTTTTCTCACTTGGCTGTGGACGTCTTTTCGAAGGAACACCGGTACAAATGCTGAGCTCTTTAAAAAAATTGCGTCAACTTCCCGATGAAACACTTCTTTATTGTGGCCATGAATACACTAAAACCAATGCTCTTTTCGCATTAACACTTGATCCACATAATCAAAAACTTCATAAAAGGGTAGAGGATGTTTTTTTATTGCGTGCAAAAGGCGCCATGACTTTACCTGTAACCTTAGGGGAAGAAAAAGTTACCAATCCTTTTCTTCGCTGGGATGATAGTACGTTGCGAAGAAATCTTGCAATGGAAAAAGAAACAGATGAAGAAGTCTTTGCTGAAATCCGGAAAAGAAAGGATAATTTTTAATTATGTTTAAATTTGTATTGCGTTTACTTTTTCTTTTTCCTTTAACATATGTTCAAATAACAATGGCGAATGGAACAGATAATAAATTTTTTCTCTCATCTAGCAGCAATCCAAATATTGTTACAAATTATCCCTTAACAGAAGATTTCCTCTCAAAAATAGAACAAATAAAAAAAGAAACTGAAGACTTACCTCCAGAGCCAGAAGCACCAAATACTGGAAATGACAATAGCATTGAAGGACTCATTGCCTCTATTTCTGCTAGACCAAAACTAACCGATCTTTTAAGAAAAAATAATCTCACACCTAAAGATTACGTTATTGGTCTTATGGCACTTCAAGCAACTTTAGCTGCAATAATAGCTCTTGAAGACAAAGAAATTTTCTTAGGTGGAAAAAATACTATATCTTTGGATAATTTAAAGTTCGGTCAAAAACATATCGATAGAATTCGTGCTATTTTGGACAATTGATTAATTTTGTAAACGCCGGCAAAGATCATCCAATTGCTCTAATGAAGAATAGTGTATTTTTAAATCACCACCTTTTTTACCATGTCGAATAACCACTTTCATCCCGATTACATCTGCAAGTAATTTCTCCAGAGATTTTGTTTCCGTATCTTTTTCAACAGAAGTTCGTTTTTTGACCTTGGGATTTGCCTGTTCATATGCAAGTATTTCCGTTTGGCGCACAGAGAGCCCTTCGCGAATAATTTTTTCGGCTAAATCTTGCGGATTATCAACAGTGATAAGACAGCGTGCATGACCCGCTGAGAGTTGCCCATCAGTTAAAAATTGTTGTACTTTTTGTGGAAGTTTTAACAAACGAAGCGTATTTGCAACATGACTCCGGCTTTTTCCAATCACTTGTGCCAAATCTGCCTGCGTATATCCATGCTCATTCAGTAAAATTTCGTATCCCATTGCCTCTTCGATAGGATTAAGGTCGGCACGCTGAACATTTTCAATAATTGCCAATTCCAAAGCCGTCTTATCATCTACATCGCGAACAATGACCGGTAATTGACTTAAATTAGCTCGTTGTGCAGCACGCCATCTCCGCTCACCAGCGATTAATTCAAACCGATGGGGATTATCACGTGAATGTCTTACAATGACAGGTTGAACAACACCATGCTTGCGAATTGATTGTGCTAAATTATCAAGTTCTGAATCAGTAAAATGGCGCCGCGGATTATTTGGATTGCACGAGATAGATTCAAGTGGCACAAATCGCTCAGAAAATGCAGGAACTGCACTGAACTCTGCAGTTTTTTCAGCACTTGATGAACGTGCAAGATTGTTATTTAAATTGATATCTCCAATTAACGCTGCTAATCCACGCCCTAGTCTTTTTTTTGATTGATCATCATTCATAATTTTGCTCTTTAAATTTTCTTACAAAATTTTTTTATTTCTAAGCAGCAGCGCGTGCTTGTTTTTCTCGTTGAATCACTTCCGATGCTAAACGCAAATAGGCTTGGCTACCAGCACATTTCAGATCATAAAGCAGTACTGGTTTACCGAAAGAGGGAGCTTCAGACACACGTACATTTCGTGGAATAACGGTACGATAAACTTTATCTCCCATAAAAGAACGTACATCTTCAACAACTTGATTCGAAAGATTATTACGCCCATCATACATTGTTAGGACAATACCTTGAATTTCTAAAGATGGATTAAGAACAGACCGCACTTGTTTTACTGTTTCAAGCAATTGACTTAAACCTTCAAGTGCTAAAAATTCACATTGCATAGGCACTAAAACAGAATCTGCTGCTCCCATAGCGTTGAGTGTTAAAAGATTAAGTGATGGAGGACAATCAATTAAAATATAACTAAATTTTTTGATCATCTTCGGATCATCACAGAGGGCTTTACGTAAACGTTGGATACGGTCTTGTGATGAGGCAATTTCCATTTCTACGCCTAAAAGATCAAGAGTAGAGGGCACAATATGGAGATTTGGCACAGCTGTTTTCAAAGCTGCTTTTGTAACTGAAATTCCTGAAATTAAAACATCATAAGATGATAAAGGACGACTATTACGATCAATTCCCAATCCTGTACTTGCATTACCTTGTGGATCAACATCCATAATGAGAACATTTTCACCAATAGCTGCTAAAGCTGTTGCAAGATTAATTGCTGTAGTTGTTTTGCCGACTCCACCTTTTTGGTTTGCAATAGCGATAATTCGTGTTTCGCTCATTTTGCTTTACCCTTTACATGATCGAACATGAGAAATTTCTAAAATAACAGAATTTTCATCAATTTTACTTTTATGTTTTAGCAGATCAAAGTGCCAATTGGCAGAGGCATTTGTTATTTCTGTAGAGTAATCCCGACCTTTTTGCAAAAGAGCTATTGTTTTTTCTGTTAATAATGGAAAAATAAGCTGTAAGAGATCATCCAACGGAGCTAATCCTCGCGCTGTTATAACGTCTGGTGACTTTATTTTTTCATACACATTTTCAATTCTACAATGATGAACTGTTGCTGGAAGACTAAGTTGAGCAATAACTGTTCGTAAAAAAGCTATTTTTTTTCCATTACTTTCAACAAGATCAATATGCCCACCTTTTTTTTCTTTCATTAAAATAGCAATAACAATTGCAGGAAAACCTCCTCCTGATCCAAGATCACACCAACGTAAGTGGTTCTGTAAAGGATAAATTTGGGCTGAGTCTAATATGTGACGTGTCCATAGAACTGGTATTGTTGCAGGGGATACCAAATTAATATAAGCATTCCACTGAATTATTAAAGCTTCAAATTGTATTAAATCCTTCATCGTTTCACGTGAAACAGAAGGAATAATATTTAAGAGTTCTTGATATTTTTGTTCTGTGGAAACATCCATTAAACCGATTGAGCCTTTTCACGTTTTTGACGTTGAATATAAGTGATAATGAGTGACAATGCTGCTGGGGTCATACCATCAATCTTTTGTGCATCAGCAATTGAACGTGGTGATATTTTTTGAATTTTTGTTTTTAACTCATTTGAAAGACCAGAAATTGCCTGAATATCAAGAGAAGAAGGAATTTCTAAACGCTCATCTCGCTGAAGAGCAGCAATATCCTGGGCTTGTTTTTCTAAATAAACTGCATACTGTGCTTCAATTTCTAAAGATTCAACTGTTTTAGAATCAATTGACTGTAATTGTGGCCAAAAATGTGAAAGACGCTCTATAGTCATATGAGGATAAGAAAGAAGATCATAAGCTGAACGCCGAATTCCATCATGATTTACTTGCAATCCATGAGCAGATGCTTCATTAGGTGTTAGAAAAAGTTTTTGACACATTGATCGTGCTTGATCAAGACGGTGCTTTTTTTGCTGATAACAGTCCCAACGTGCCTTACTCACAACACCCCATTGCTGTGCCAAAGGCGTTAAACGAGTATCAGCATTATCAGACCGCAAAGATAAACGAAATTCAGCACGTGATGTAAACATTCGATAAGGTTCACAAACTCCACGTGAAATTAAATCGTCTACCATAACCCCAATATAAGCAGCAGAGCGACTTATAAGTATTTCATCTAATTTTCCTACTTTACGTGCAGCATTTAACCCAGCCAAAAGACCTTGTGCTGCAGCTTCTTCATATCCCGTCGTACCATTAATTTGGCCTGCTAAAAATAGCCCCGGTAAAGAGCGTAACTCTAAGGTTTTAGTCAGTTGTTGTGGATTAACAAAATCATATTCTATAGCATAGCCAGGTTGTAGAATTTCAACATTTTCTAATCCCTCAATTGTTTTCAATAAAGAAATTTGTACATCTTCAGGAAGAGACGTTGAAAGACCATTTGGATAAACAGTATCAGTATTTAACCCCTCTGGTTCCAGAAAAATCTGATGTCCATCACGTTCACCAAATTTAATAATTTTATCTTCAATTGAAGGGCAATATCGTGGACCTATCCCTTCAATAGCTCCAGAATATAAAGCAGATCGCTGAATATTTTCATGGATAATTTTATGTGTTTGTGTATTTGTCCGTGTTATTGCACATTCAATTTGAGGTTGTTCTATTTTGTCTGTTAAGAGAGAAAAAGGAACTGGATCCTCATCAGCTTTCTGTTTTGGAAGATACTTCCAATGAATTGTTTGTTTACTAAGCCGAGGAGGAGTTCCTGTTTTCAACCGTCCAAGACTTATACCATAACTTTCTAAACGTTCAGCAAGCTGTATACTTGATTGTTCGCCCATACGCCCAGCTGACCATGTTTTATCACCAATGTGAATAAAACCACGCAAAAACGTACCTGTTGTTAAAACAACAGCACCAGAGAAAAATTGTCCATTTTTTTTCAAAAGAACACCTGATACATGATTATCTTTAACAATCAGATCAAGTGCTTCATCTTCAATAAGGGTTAAATTATTTTGTTGTTGCAGAAGTTTTTGAATTGCTTTTTTATAGAGCTGTCGATCTGCTTGTGTGCGTGGTCCTCTTACTGCCGGTCCTTTACGCCGATTAAGAAGTCGAAATTGAATTCCAGCAGCATCGGCTGCTCGCCCCATAAGTCCATCCAAGGCATCTATTTCACGAACCAAATGTCCTTTTCCAAGTCCACCAATAGCGGGATTACATGACATTGTTCCTAGTGCTGATATTTTATGTGTAATGAGTGCTGTACACGCCCCAGCGCGTGCTGAAGCTGAAGCTGCTTCGCAGCCAGCATGACCACCCCCAATAATGATGACATCATATAATCGCATTTGATTCATTCCATAGAGAATCTACTCTCAAGTTTCACGTGAAACAAGGTTAAAATACATGATCTTCCTAATCTGTCTATTAAATAATCAATGTTTCACGTGAATCATTATTTACCAATACAAAACTCTGAAAAAATAATATCAAGCAAATCTTCAACATCTATATCCCCCGTAATTCTCCCAAGAAAATCACTTGCACGGCGAAGATGTTCTGCACGTAAACTTAAATCAAGAGTATGATTATTTATGGAAGATTCTATCTCTTTAACAGCCTCTTTTAATAACTGAAGTTGCCTTTTACGTGCTGGAACAAGATTTCCAATTTCAGCAGTACGACATGAACAAAATGACTCTAGTTCTTTAATAAAATAATCAAAATTTAAACCAGTTATTGCAGAAAACTGTATAAACCAATGGTTTTCATTTTTTTCATAAAGATCAAGCTTATTACCGATACGCCATATTTCAGCCGATGTTTTTGGTAATTCAATCTCTTTTGGATTTAGCATATCATAAACTAAAATGACTAAATCAGCATCCCTAACATGCTGCTTTGCGACTTCTATTCCTAATTGCTCGATTTTATTTTCTGTCTCCCTAAAACCAGCAGTATCCGTCACAAAAACTGGTAAACCACCAAAAACAAGTCTCATTTCCAAAGCATCACGTGTCGTTCCTGCTTCTTCTGTCACAATAGCAACAGGCCTTCCAGCCAAACGATTCATAATGCTTGATTTTCCAGAATTTGGAGCACCAGCTATAACAACCTTTAATCCATCACGTAAAACACTCGCGCGTTCACCTTCAGCAATATGTTCTCGAAGAGAAGCACAGAGTTTTTCCATATCTCTCCAAACTTCATCAGATATGGAGTTTGGGACATCCGCTTCATCAGAAAAATCAAGCTCCGCTTCTATAAAAGCACGTGCTTTTATAAGCATATGACGCCAATTACGATAAAGTGTTGTTAAACGTCCACTTGTGCCCATAACTGCTAAACGCCGCTGACTTTCCGTTTCCGCTTCTATTAAATCAGCAAGAGCTTCTGCTTGAACAAGATCTAATTTTCCCTCAATAAATGCACGACGCGAAAATTCTCCTGCTTCTGCAACACGACAGTCTTCAAATGTAGACAATTCATCAAGAAAACGGTTAACAACCGCTTTCCCTCCATGCAAATGAAACTCTGCACAATCTTCACCTGTAAAACTATGAGGAGCAGGAAAAAAAACAGTTAAAGCAGAATCTAAAAAGCTTCCATCACGAGCCGTAAGATCTCCATAATGCATGAATCGCGCTTTAGGCAAACGGCCACAAAGCGTTTTAACAATATGCACAACATGAGGACCAGAAAGCCGAATGACTGCAACCCCTGAAGGCAACAATCCACTCGAAACAGCAAAGATTGTATCCACAGGAAGAATCCTAACCGAAAAAATTAATGATTCTACGTATTCATTGAATCAAAAAATTCACTGTTATTTTTTGTTTGTTTTAATTTATCAATCAAAAATTCAATAGCATCTGTTACATTCATAGGTGCTAAAATACGACGAAGAACAAAAATCTTATGTAAATCTTGTCGTGCTACTAAAAGCTCTTCTTTACGTGTTCCCGACTTCAAAATATCCATAGCTGGGAAAATGCGCTTATCAGCAACTTTACGATCAAGAACAATTTCCGAATTACCTGTTCCTTTAAATTCTTCGAAAATAACCTCATCCATACGGCTACCTGTATCAATCAAAGCCGTTGCAATAATGGTTAAAGACCCACCTTCTTCAATATTACGTGCTGCTCCAAAAAAACGTTTTGGACGCTGCAGAGCATTTGCATCCACACCACCTGTCAAAACTTTTCCTGATGAAGGAACAACTGTATTATACGCACGTCCAAGCCGTGTAATAGAATCAAGCAAAATAACAACATCACGCCCATATTCAACGAGGCGTTTTGCTTTTTCAATAACCATTTCAGCCACTTGCACATGACGTATTGCTGGTTCATCAAAAGTAGAAGAAACCACCTCTCCTTTTACAGAACGCTGCATATCAGTAACCTCTTCTGGTCGTTCATCTATTAAAAGAACAATGAGATAACATTCAGGATGATTAGTGGTGATAGAATGAGCAATATTTTGAAGTAAAACAGTTTTTCCTGTTCGAGGAGGTGCTACAATTAATCCTCTTTGTCCTTTTCCCAATGGTGATATCAAATCAATCACCCGTGAAGACATATCCTTCTCTGTAGGATCCTGTATTTCCATTTGGAAACGTTCATTAGAATAAAGGGGTGTAAAATTATCAAAATGAATTTTATAACGGATTTTTTCAGGATCTTCAAAATTGATTGTATTAATTTTAAGAAGGGCAAAATAGCGTTCTCCTTCTTTTGGACTACGTATGGGGCCTTCAACAGTATCGCCTGTTTTTAAAGAAAAAGATTGAATCTGTGCGGGCGAAAGATAAATATCATCAGGACCTGGAAGATAATTAGCATCGGCAGATCGCAAAAATCCAAATCCATCTTGT
The DNA here is from genome assembly GCF_045277155.1 of Bartonella gliris. GTDB lineage: Bacteria > Pseudomonadota > Alphaproteobacteria > Rhizobiales > Rhizobiaceae > Bartonella > Bartonella gliris. The sequence continues at coordinate 1,348,715 of NZ_CP123962.1, read as the reverse complement.
AAAACTTCAACAACTCCTTCTCCTATAATTTCTACATCTTGTGAAGCAAGTTTTTTCAAGATAGCAAACATCAATTCTTGCTTACGCATGAGAGAAGCATTCTCAACTTCTAATGTTTCAGCAAAAGAGACAAGTTCAACCGGATTTTTACTTTTAAGTTCTTGTAATTTCATTTCTTGCATAAAATATGCTCTTTTTAGTAGATAAGGGATTGTTTTAAAAATTAATTTATGGAAAATTTGAAGAATAGGACACTCTTAATAAAGTAGGAATATTCTACACTTAACTTTTAAAAACTTCAAGTATCCTTTATAAGATTTACATTCGTATAAAATTTAACAATCATATTTCAAAATCGCTTATACAAATTGAAATGATACATAAAATTTTTTTTAAAAAGATTATTTAATAATGTTTAAAAGAATTTACACAATATATCACTCTTAATAGATTCAAAGAAATAATATTAAAATACCTTATATCGTTAATAAGTTAATATTCAAAACATTTTTATTTTTTCTAAATTTCTAAATTAATAATTTAAGAGAGAGGATTTTTCTTATTTAAGGCTGTGTTTAGTGTGGATTATTATTTATACCTCATTCATCCTCAATTTTATCCACAAAGGAAAATGAAAAAAAATAAAGTATAACACTATTTTAAGGACATTTTCCCCGTTCTTTTTACATAAGGGGATTTTATTTATTATAATCATTCAATTTGTGCATAATGATGGAGAATATTCTCTAAATTTTCATTTTATAAAAATTTACCAAGGTATATGCACATTTATTAACAAGGGGTTAAAATTTTTGTGACAAGAGAAAAAAAATCCTTTCATTTGCACATGCTGTCTGATGCAACGGGGGAAACATTAATCTCTGTTGGAAGAGCTGTAGCATCGCAATACACAATGATTCAGACAACAGAACATATCTATCCGATGATTCGAAATGAAACACAGTTACAAAGAGCTCTTGATGAGATACAACAAGAGCCTGGTATTGTTCTCTACACAATCATTGATAAAAAAATTAAACTGCTTCTTAAAAGAAAATGTAAGAACATAGAAATTCCCTGTATTGATATACTACACCCTGTTTTAGATGCTTTTCAGTCTTATCTTGGAATGCCCAAAAATTTACGTGCTAGTGCACAGCATGATCTTAATGCAGATTATTTTCGTCGTATTGAGGCGTTGGATTTTACAATAGAGCATGATGATGGACAATCTCCCAATAGTTTATTGGATGCAGATGTGATCCTTGTCGGTATCTCAAGAACGTCTAAAACGCCAACCAGTATCTATTTAGCAAATCGTGGAATAAAAACTGCGAATGTTCCTCTTATTCCAGGGATTGATTTACCTGAAACCCTTTTAGAAGCAAAAAACGCTTTGATTGTTGGCTTAATCGCTTCAGCTGAACGAATCTCACATATTCGTCAAAATAGAGATTTAGGGGATGGTTTTTCTCTTGAAAGTTATACTAACCGAATCAGTATAGCTGAAGAATTAACTTATGCAAAACGCATTTGCGAACGTTTTGATTGGCCTATTATTGATGTCACAAGACGCTCTATTGAAGAAACTGCTGCAGCAATATTTGAACTTTTGTCACGATTTCGTGAAGGAAAATGAAAGAAAACTCTCATGGAAGCAGATACGTTAATCTTAGCATCCCTTAGTTCTTATCGTGCACAATTGTTGAAAAAAGCAGGTTTAAGTTTTTTCATTGAGGGAGCCTCTTTTGATGAAAGAGAGGTAGAAAAAACAGGAGAAGTAAAAACGCCTAAAGAACTCAGCTGTTTTCTTGCGAGTGCAAAAGCAAAAAATGTTTCTGATCGCTTTCCTGATGCCTTAGTCATTGGCTGTGATCAAGTACTTGATTTAGAAGGTAAAATTTTTCATAAAGTTACAAATAATAAGGAAGCACATCAACGTTTGTGTGCTTTATCAGGCAAGACTCATGTTCTTCATAGCGCGGTGGCTTTATTTCAAAATGGCCAAGAAATTTGGGTGGAAGCTTTTAGTGCTCATATGTCTGTACGTCCTCTCTCACCAGAGTTCATTGAACGTTATTTAGCGCGTGTAGGGATAGATATTTTAAACAGTGTGGGAGTGTACCAAATTGAAGGAGAAGGAATTCATCTTTTTGAAAAAATTGACGGAGATTTTTTTACTATTATTGGTTTACCACTCTTACCTTTATTAGTAAAATTGCGTCATTTGGGAGTCATTGATGGTTAATTTGGCAATAAAGCAGGAAGAAGAAAATTTTCCACGTGCTTTTGTTGTTGGTACTCCTATCCACCATTCAAAATCGCCAAAAATTCACAGTTTTTGGCTTAAACAATACGGTTTACAAGGTGAATATCTAGCACAGGAAATAACACCTGAAGGATTTGGAAATTTTCTTGCATCTCTACAAAAAAGAGGTTTTTGTGGAGGCAATGTTACTTTACCTTATAAGCAAGAAGCTTTTCGTTTAGCGAATCACAAAGATGAGGTAGCAACAATGATTGGTGCTGCTAATACGCTATGGTATGAAGGGAACAAACTTTGTGCCACAAATAGTGATGCTTATGGTTTTAGCGCTAATCTTGATGATTCGGCTCCTGGTTGGGCTGGGGAAACAGCTCTTGTTTTTGGTGCAGGTGGTGCTGCATGTGCTATCCTGTATGCCTTAAAAAAACGGGGATTTGAACGTATTTGTTTATTGAATCGTACCAAGCAACGGGCAGATAATTTAGCCAAGCATTTTGGAAAACCTGTCGAAGTTCATGATTGGCATAAGATGCATGAAATACTTTCTCAGGCTGATTTGATTGTCAATACAACTTCCGTTGGCATGACAAACCCACACGAGAAAAAAAGTGATTCTTTTTTTTGCGATTTTCATAAAACAAAAAAAACAGCGTTAGTGACAGATATTGTTTACACGCCGTTGATAACACCTTTTTTACAACAAGCAAAAGCGCATGGTTTAAGAACTGTTGATGGGCTTGGTATGCTTTTACATCAGGCTGTTCCTGGTTTTGAACGATGGTTTGGAGTAAGACCACAAGTGACAAAGGCGTTACGGATGGCAATTTTAGAGGATATGGGTGAAAAAAGGGGATGAAAATCATAGGACTGACCGGATCAATAGCTATGGGAAAATCAACAGTTGCTAATTTTTTCAGACAAGCAGGTATTCCCGTTTTTAGTGCTGATGAGGCAGTACATAAACTTTATAGGAGTGAACCAGTTTTGTCGCTCATAGAACATACTTTTCCTGATGTTGTTGAAAACGGTAACGTTAATCGCGTAAAACTTTCAGAGATTTTGATCAATGATAGTGAAAAATTACGAACATTAGAAAAAATGATTCACCCTTTAGTGCAGGAAAAAGAAAAAGAATTTATTGATCAAGCACGCAAAAGGGGAGAAAAATTAATTGTTCTTGATATTCCTCTGCTTTTTGAAACAAAGAGTGAAAATCGTGTAGATAGCGTAATAGTTGTTTCTGCACCCTTGGAAATACAAAAAGAACGTGCAATGATTCGTCCAAATATGAATGAAAAAAAATTTGCATTTATCAATGCTAAACAAATATCTGATGAAAAAAAACGAGAACGTGCTGATTTTATCATTGATACAGGAAAAGATTTAAAAAATACACGTCAACAAGTTTTTGACGTGATAAAAACTTTGTTAAAGAATTAAAATAATGCGTGAAATTATTTTTGATACAGAAACAACAGGTTTGGATAAAGAGAAAGATCGCATAATCGAAATCGGTTGTGTAGAAATGGTTGATCGCTACCTCACAGGGCGCCGATTCCATGTTTATTTAAATCCGCAAGGTGTTATTATTCCTGACGAGGTTGTAGCAATCCATGGGCTAACCAATGAACGCTTAAAGAATGAAAAAAGCTTTAGTGATATTGCCGATGCGTTTTTGGAATTTATCAATGGCGCGACAATGATTGCCCATAATGCAAGTTTTGATATTGGCTTTCTAAATGCAGAATTAGGACGGGCGAATAAGCCACTTATCAGTGTTGATAATATTCTTGATACTTTGGCTATAGCACGGCGAAAATTTCCTATGGGTCCTAATTCTCTTGATGTTTTGTGCAAACGTTTTGGAATTGATAATAGCCATCGTGTTCTTCATGGTGCTCTGCTTGATGCGGAGATTCTCGCCGATGTTTATATTGAGCTCATTGGTGGAAAACAGGGGGTATTGGGTTTTGATAACGGTGAGAGTGTTGCGGATATCAAAAGTGATAAAAATGCTTTTTCATCAGTTAAAGCTCGTCCCCAAGCCTTACCCTCAAGGTTAAGTGCACAAGAAAAAAGTATGCATGCCGATTTTATCAGAAAAATGGGTGAAAAAGCTCTCTGGAATTATTTTAAAATCCCTTAATAATTCCTTTTTTATTTTCCTAAAAAGATTATTTAAATCTGAAATAACAAAAATTCTAAAAATACGGTCGTTGTGGGGAGGGGAACACCACAACGACCTTATGTCGCTACGTTGTACCTCAGCTTTCATAGGAGGAGCAAAATGAAAGCTATTATGTCCTGTAACAGCAAAGAAAAGCTTTAGGTACTAAATATAAATGTAACGACTTGTTGCTTTATGAAGGCAAAAAATGGCTTTTTAGAGGCAAATCGATAAATTTAAAAATAATCATTAAAAAAAATATAAGAGTAAGTTATTTTTTAGCTGAAATGGAGAAATGGAATTGTCATGGAAACAAAAGATCATCTTTTTTTGGTTGATGGATCAGGCTATATTTTTCGTGCTTATTATGCTTTACCACCTTTAAAGCGTAAAAAGGATGGACTTCCTGTAGGGGCTGTCGCCGGTTTTTGTAATATGTTATGGAAATTACTCTGTGATGCCCGTAATACAGCCGTTGGTGTTGTTCCAACACATTTTGCTGTCATTTTTGATTATTCCTCTGATACATTTCGTAAACAAATTTATCCTCAATATAAAGCCAATCGAGAGGCTCCTCCTGAAGATCTTATTCCTCAATTTGCGTTAATACGACAGGCAACAAAGGCTTTTAATTTGCCTTGTATTGAAAAAGAAGGATTTGAGGCAGATGATTTAATTGCTACCTATGCACATTTAGCAACTCAAAATGGAGCAAAAACAACGATTATTTCTTCTGATAAAGACTTAATGCAACTAGTGAATACACACGTATCTTTATATGATGGAATGAAAGATAAACATATTGGTATTTCTGAGGTCATAGAAAAATGGGGTGTGGCACCTGAAAAAATGGTCGACTTGCAAGCTTTGACCGGAGATTCAACAGATAATGTTCCAGGTATTCCAGGTATTGGTCCCAAAACTGCAGCACAATTGTTAGATCAATTTGGCACTCTTGATCTTTTATTACAACGCGCGGCAGAAATTAAGCAAACAAAACGGCGTGAAAATATTCAAACTTATGCTGAACAAGCAAAGATTTCTCGTGAATTAGTGAGACTTAAAACAGATGTCCCTATAGAGAATGATTTAGAGAGTTTTGTTTTGGAACCACAAGATGGTCCGCGTTTAATTGCTTTTCTGAAGGCTATGGAATTTACAACACTTACGCGCCGCGTGGCAGAAGCAACAGCATGTGATGCAACTGTTATTGATGCACTTGATGTAAATATTGAGCAGGCAGAGATTGGTTATGGACACGCTCTTGATGTTCAAAAAGTTGATGCGTCGCTATCGCATAGTTTTTCTGAAAATTCTCCACAGGTTTTGGCACAAAAACGTAAAGATCAAGCTCTTACGCAAAAAATTACAAGAGAGGCTTATAAAACCATTCTGGATAAAGAAATTTTGCAAGAATGGTTGTTAGAAGCAGAAGAGCAAGGTTATTTTGCTTTTGACACTGAAACAACTTCCCTTGATCCACTGCAAGCAAAGCTTGTTGGTTTTTCATTAGCATTACAGCCAGGAAAAGCAGCCTATATACCACTTGAACATATTGAAGGAGGAGATGATCTTTGGGGAGGTGGACGTATTACTGAACAAATTGAGACCAAAAAGGCTTTGACGCTTTTAAAACCAATATTGGAAAATCAAGCTATTTTAAAAATTGGTCAAAATATAAAATATGATTGGTTGGTGATGAAGCAACAAGGTATTGTGATACGCTCTTTTGATGACACAATGCTTTTGTCATATGTTTTAGATGCTGGAGCTTTAACGCATAATATGGATGCTTTGTCTGAACGCTGGCTCGGACATAAACCAATTGCTTACAAGGATTTAACGCATAATGGAAAAAAGATTTCTTCCTTTGCGCAAGTAGATTTAAAACAGGCAACTTTTTATGCAGCAGAGGATGCCGATATAACGCTTCGTTTGTGGCAAGTTTTAAAACCACAGCTTGTAGCACAGGGAATGACAAAAATTTATGAACGCCTTGATCGACCACTAATAGAAGTTCTTGCAAGAATGGAAGAACGTGGGATTCTTATTGATCGACAGATTTTATTGCGTCTTTCGGGAGAATTAGCACAAGCTGCTTTTGCTTTGGAAGAAGAAATTTATCAGTTAGTTGGTGAGAAATTTAATATTGCTTCGCCAAAGCAATTAGGCAATATTCTCTTTAGTAAAATGGGGTTGTCTGGGGATACTAAGACGAAAGGTGGCCAATGGTCAACTTCTGCTCAGACTTTAGAAGAGTTAGCTGCTGAAGGTCATCTTTTGCCACGTAAGATTATTGATTGGCGTCAACTGGTAAAATTAAAATCAACTTACGCAGACGCTTTACCTTCTTATATTTTGCCTAAAACAGGGCGCGTTCATACGAATTATTCTTTAGCAATAACATCAACAGGGCGTTTATCATCATCAGAACCCAATTTGCAGAATATACCGATACGCACTGCTGAAGGGCGTAAAATCCGAACAGCTTTTATTGCTCCGGAAGGGCATGTGCTCTTATCAGCCGATTATAGCCAAATTGAATTACGTATTCTTGCGCATATTGCTGATATCGCTGCATTAAAAGAAGCTTTTGCACAAGGTCAAGATATTCATGCGATAACTGCGTCACAAATGTTTGGAGTTGATGTAAAAGAAATGTCGTCAGATATACGCAGACGCGCAAAGGCAATTAATTTTGGCATTATTTATGGTATTTCAGCCTTTGGATTAGCAAATCAATTAGGTCTTTCGCGACAAGAGGCAGGTCGTTATATTCAACTTTATTTTGAAAGATTTCCAGGAATTAAAGACTATATGGAAACAACTAAAATGTTTGCACGTCAACATGGTTATGTGCAAACTATTTTTGGTCGTCGTATTCATTATCCTGAAATAAAAGCTTCTAATCCGCAAGTTCGTGCTTTTAATGAACGAGCTGCTATTAATGCGCCGATACAAGGATCAGCGGCAGATATCATTCGTCGTGCCATGATTCAGATGGAAGATGCTTTAGAAAAAGAAAAACTATCAGCAAAAATGTTGCTGCAGGTGCATGATGAACTGATTTTTGAAGTACCAAAAGCCGAGAGTGATAAGACCATAGCTCTTGTTAAAAAGATTATGGAAAATGCTACAATGCCGGTATTATCTTTATCTGTGCCGCTTGAAGTAAAAGTAATGGCTGCTCGAAATTGGGATGAAGCACATTAGTTTTCTTTACTTATTTTATTTTTAAGAGTGGTCATTGCATGAGCAAGACTAAGATGCGCTTTAATTGGTAAATGATCTGAAGCAATACGTGCGAGAGGTGAAAAATGGTTTTCAATGTTTATTACCAATTGATGAGGGAAAGCCAAAATTCTATCAAGAGCCAAAAAGGGAAAGCGAGAAGGAAAACTTGGCACAGCTCCGAGTGTGCTATCAAAATAGGAAGAAAAAAGATTTAAAGATGACCTTTTACCTAACCTCCATTCATTGAGATCACCAATGAGAAGTGTGGGCATAAGAGGGCGTTTTTGCAGAAGCGCAAGAAGCATTTTTACTTGCTGATTACGAGAGTGGCGCAATAGACCAAAATGAGCAGCAATAACACGAATTTTGCCACTTTTCATTTCTAATTCTACAATCACAGCACCACGAGGTTCAATACCAGGAAGAGTAATTTGTAAGATATCACATATACGTCCCTGACGCAAAAAAAGAGCGTTTCCATGCCAACCATGACCATGTGGTGACATAGTGTTCAGGGGTACTGGAAATAGACCTGTTTCAGCTTTTAAGAGCTGAAGATCAATCAAGCCTTTGCGTTCTCCAAAACGTTTGTCTGCTTCTTGAAGAGCGAGAATATCAGCTTTTAGTTCAGCAATAACACGCACAATACGGGTAGGGTTAAAAACTTTATCAACACCTACACATTTATGGATATTATAAGAAGCAACAACAAGATCATAATCGTTATCTTTGATTACGATTGACTGATAACCAGAACGACTACGAATAACGTTTAACAGGGGAGTATGGAGTTTTTGCTGGATAAATGTGGTTGGCCAGAGAAATTTTCGCTTATGAGGCTTTTTTATCATTTTAGGGTTGTAATTTTTTATATCGTTTGAACATGGGTACTAAAAAGAGTTAGTAAGTAAACACTCATATTAAAAATTAAAAAAACCTTGCTTCTTTTTAGAAACAAGGTTTTTAAATTGATCAGTAATTGCTGTAATCAATCACGGTTCGAACCAAGAAATTGTAGCAAGAAGACAAACATATTGATAAAATCAAGATAGAGATTCAATGCACCCATGATAATTTTACGACCTCGGGTATCATCTCCATCCCCTTCGTAATACATTAATTTGATGCTCTGTGTATCGTAAGCTGTTAGGCCAGCAAAGATAAAAACACCAATCACAGAAATAGCAAATTGCAGAGCGCTAGATCCAAGGAAGATATTAACAATCATGGAAAGCATCAAGCCAACCAAACCGATAAAAAAGAATGAACCCATCGCCGTGAGATCACGTTTTGTCGTATAACCATAAAGTGAAAGAGCACCAAAAGATGCAGCGGTAATGACAAATGTTTGTACAACACTTTCTGGTGTATAACGCAAAACGATCGAGGACAATGAGAGTCCAACAAGGGCAGCATAACCAAAAAAGAGACTACGGGCTGCACTTGTACTCAGCGTGTTGATTTTAAAACTGAGAAATAGCACAGCTATAAGTGGTGCAAACATAACAATATAAGAGAACGGTGACGTATAAAATGTCACTCCAAATGATGTTAAATAGACACTTCTATTGATTTGAGCGGCTGCTTGGCTCATATCCGTCGTTGTAGCCAATGAGGCAATCGCATAAGCGGCAGCGGCTGTAATAAGCAAACCAATGGCCATTGTATTATAGACGCCCAGCATATAGCTGCGCAATCCTTGATCGATTGATGCATCCGCACGAGAGACAGACGCTGAACGTAAATTTTTGAAATCAGCCATAATATAAAATCCTTTAGCATATGTTCCGTCAGCTGCTGGGGTTAAAAAGGATTGCTAAACACGAAAAACCCCAGTGACGCTAGCGGAATTCCAGCATACCTCCCCTTATTATGGAGATTTATTTGAAAATTACAAGAGACTTTTATTAAAAGGAAGGCTTACAAATTGGTAATGAAAGGATTAGTCTAGACCAAGAACATCCAATATTTTTATTAAATTTTTGTAAGATTAAAAAATCTATTCTTCTGGTGACAAGAAAGGCAGTTTCATTTGGATAAATTGGAAAGGAATTAGCTATTTTAGCTATATTTGATTAAGGCGCAAAACAAAAACTTGTTTTTTACTCACCTTTATCTTTTTTGAGAAGCGGCAACATTCTGATAATTTTTGAGGGGAAGTACAACTGGTTTTGGAGCTAAAATGCGAATTCTTGAGAATAAGGGTATAAGTCGATAACTTATTGGATCTATAAGAAAATCTTCAATAATTTATATGCATATCCTATAATTTAATTGCGAGGACGTTTAATATATTCATGAAGAAATGTAGTTTTTAACCTAGAGTTCAAAAGACGAGATTAGACATAACATGGTATAGTATATGGCACTGTTGATTTCCCACAGCTTGGCGATGAGCACGATTATCAATATTTAAATCAACAAGTTCGTTAACGATAGTACATACTTTAGGAAAAAGTTTGCGGCGTTTGTGAATATCAGAGAAACTTGAAAAAGAGAGCATTCAAGACCATAAATTTTAAGTGGAACCACTTTTTCTCTTGTTTTATCAACAATCACGACAGCACGTTTATCAACTTTCATGAAAGTTTTTGTAGCAGAGGTATTCTTTTCTGGAAAAATGACAAGCGGTTTTCCCTGTATTGCATATCTATAAAACTGCAGTTTGCGAATGGGGGGATAGGATCGATAGGAAAAGTATTGATATATTTAAGAAAAAGGCGAAATCACCAAAGTTTTGTCGTCTTGGCGTCGATAACAATAACAGGATTGTGCAACTTTATTGTTTCGCAAATAGCGAGAGCAAGAAAAACATCAAAAAAGTATATATGATTAAAAGTTAAAATGAGAGATTTTCCTGCTTTGGAAAAATTTTCTATGTTTTTATTTCTAAACGAAAAAGTACGCGAAAAAGGATCAAAATAAAATCGCGGTAAAGGTGCAGTTTCTATCCATGCATTGGTACGTGGCAGATGGAGTTTTGCCATAGGGGCGGGTAATGTCGCATATTTAATGAGTCCTAAAAGTGCTGAGGCAGAACTAAAAAGAAATAAATATACCATAAGCAAAGTGATAGAAGATAAAAGAAGAGAACCTGCAGTTGCTAAAGCAATGAAGAAAGTAAAAAATTTAATTAAATGCGCAATTTTTGCTTTACTAAAGCAGTTAACCAACGACCTTCCTGTCACAGAAAACAAAAGATAAGAAAGCGAAAAAACACCATTTGTTAAGCTCATAAGGCTTTCTTGATATTCTAAAGTACCACACGTAACAATGAGAAAAACCAGAGTGTTTTTGACAAAATGATCGTTAAAAGCAGAAAAAACTGGCTTCAAAATAAAGACGCAAAAGCACGCGAACTCAGTAAAAAAAGAATGATCATCTGTACTTAGAAAAGTTTTCGCAGGTGCCGAATTTTTTCATTCATCTATTTTTCTTTCCCTTGTAGCTTGTATCCTCTGTAAAAGAAACAAAGAAATTCGAGAAGAAAAGAAGAATCCAATGTAATTTTTTCGTTCTCAAGTCAATAAAAACGCCGTGTTCTCTATATTTATGGCTGGATATGAACGGTTAGCAAAAGCGAAGAAGCAGTCTTAGGATGTTGCGTTTTTGTGCATACTATCCATGATCATATTTTAAATATCTATGGAGCATGTAATTTAAGTATAATATAACAAAATGTTCCAAACATAATAATTTCACGATGTATTTTGCAAGAGAACGGTTCTTAACTTTTACCGATAAGGTGGTTAATTTACTTAAATGACAGAATGAAGAGAAAACCTACCATAATAAGCCTTGTTGTTTAATCCATTATAATTTCATGTGGCAATTGGAATAGAGAAATATAAATCTTAAAAATTTCGTTGTTTTTTTAATCAAGTTAATTTTGTAATTAATAAGAGTACTTGCGAAAGTAAAGAGTACTCTTACTCAGAAGAGATTTTATTGGAAGGACGTTTTTTTTTGATCCACATACGAAATTCGTCAACAAGAATGATAATGGTACCAATTGTGATAAAAGTATCAGCAAGATTGAAAACGGCAAAAGAAAAGATGCCGTCAATCTGAAAGAGTATATAATCAATAACATAATGAAAACGGATACGATCAATAAGATTACCAATTGCTCCACCGATAATGAGAATAAGCCCAAAACGCGATAAGGATTTTTTATATTCGGTATTTTTCCAGAGCCATAAAAGAAAAACAATGATGATTATTGTCGCGGCGATGAGTCCCCAATGGGAAAAAGAAGAAAGAAAAGAAAATGCAACACCAAAATTGCGTACATGGTAAAGGTAAAGAAAAGGAAAAATTGGAATAATTGTTCCTAAAAGCATGTTATGTATAACCCAATATTTTATTGCTTGATCAAGTCCTACTATAATGGCCAAACCAAGAAGAAAAAAAGACAGTGATTTGCGTGTCATGTTTGGGTCTCGTATGATTCAAGTGTTAAATGAGAACGACGAATTTCGTAAAGCATAATAGCTGTTGCTACCGCCAAATTAAGCGAATCAGCACGTCCACTTTGGGGAATACGCACAAGTTGATCACAGCAATTTGCAAGAATGTCTGATAAACCTTGTTGCTCATTCCCCATGAGAAGGAGAATAGGACCATTTTTAAAATCAACTTTGCGGTAATCAACATCCCCTTTGAGATGTGTACCAACAACCATACCCTTAAAGTTTTTGGACCAGTTCAGAAACGCACTTTCATCGATACGGTAAAGTGGTACAGAAAAAATCGACCCCATTGTTGCACGTACGGTTTCAGGTGAAAAAGGATCCGTTGTTTCGCCAATTAAAATAACGCCTTTAGCACCTACAGCATCAGCAGTACGGATTATAGTACCTAGGTTTCCTGGATCGCGCACACGGTCAAGAGCGATATAGACATCTTCAGTTAGTTTTTTTATTCGTTCAAGAGTTTGCCATTGTTGTTTAAAAATGCCAACAACGGTTTGTGGATTATCGCGGCGGGTAAGTGATTCCATAACCTTTTGTGAGGCTTTAATAACAAAACCACCACTCGCTACGGTGCGTGCAGCAACATTTTCAATGGCAGTATTACCAAGTTTGCTTTTAGAAAAGATGAGTGTTTTTATTGTCCAGCCGAGATTTAAAGCATCAATGACCAATTTGAGTCCTTCAGCCATAAAAACACCTTCTCGATTGCGGTTTTTCTTTTGGTTAAGCGCTTTAAGGTCTTTGATGATGGGATTGCTCAGGGAGGTAATTTCTTTAACCTTACCAATCTTGGGTGTACACATATTCAGGCAATCCAACGGCTAAAAAGAGAAGTGGAAAGAGCACGTCCGGCGGTTTCTTCACGCAAGATCAGTTCTCCTGATTCGATTATACCACCAAGATTTATAAATTCATCACGCATTAAAGTATGAAGTGTATAAAAAGAAGCACGAATAGAATAAGCTGTAAGTATAACAGCCAGTGGTTTATTGGATAAAAGTCTGCGACAATTTTTTATCATTTCCGGTAAGTGATCGAAAATTTGCCAAATTTCTCCATGAGGTCCACGTCCATAGGCAGGGGGGTCAAGAAGAATCATATCATAGTTTTTTTGACGGCGTAATTCACGTTCGACAAATTTCATTGCATCGTCACAGATCCAGCGAATGGGATACTCTAATAATCCTGCTTTTTCCTGATTAGCTTTTGCCCAAGTAATGGCTTTTTTAGAGGCATCAACATGAGTAACAACAGCACCAGCACGTGCACTAATCAAAGAGGCAATGCCTGTATAGCCAAAAAGATTTAACAATTTAATAGGGCGTTTGGCTTTAACAATTTGCTCTTCCATTGAGCGCCAATGAGCATCCTGTTCAGGAAAAACACCAACATGACGAAAGGAAGTAAAACGTCCCAGAAAGGGTAAACCATTCCATGAAAGTGGCCATGTTTCACCAAGGGGTTTTTTAGGAAAATACCAACGACCAATTCCTTCTTCGTCGCGGTTTCCTGTGAAAATGGCATCGACATCAGCCCAATTTTCTTGTGATAAAGCTGGTTTCCATAGTGCTTGACTTTCTGGCCGAATAATGCGGTAAGAGCCATATCGCTCCAATTTTTGTCCATTGCCAGAGTCGATTAAAGCATAATCTGCACTAACACCTGTTTCTAAAATAAGAGGTAACTTTTCCTGCGGAGATATGCTGCTGTGGTAAGGTTGAAGGCATTGTGTAAACATTATTCGGTTTCACGATACAGGTAAAATTTACTTTAAAAAGCTCTTAAGTTATTCATAATGCAAGGGTCTAAAACTGCTTAAAGCATGTATAAGGAAAAAGAGAAAGACCACTTCCATTACTTTTCATGATGTTCTGAATACAATAAAAGAAGGATTTCATCAAAATACTATTATATCATGTCAGCGATCGACATTTTTAATTTCTCAAGTTCCGCTTTGCTTTCTTTAAGGGCTTTTTTGCATTTACGATAGGCAAACCAATTAATTATACTACCTAATAAAACACCAAGACCGAAAAAAATAAAGAGCCATATAAAGAGAGGAGCTTGATAAATAAAATTTTCAGAGCTGATTCGAAAAGGATCAAGAGTCAATGTAACTATTTGACGGTTAGCTACGATAAAAGCAATCAAGAGAGCTGTAATGGGTACCAAAATAATTGCCAAAAGGATACGTTTGGTTGTCATAACTTTACTCACTGATTGAGACGGTCACGCAAGTCTTTACCAGTTTTGAAAAAAGGAATCCATTTTTCTTCAACAACAACAGCTTCACCTGTTCTTGGATTACGACCATTGCGGGCTGAGCGGCTTTTGACAGAAAAAGCTCCAAAACCGCGAAGTTCAACGCGATTACCATTGGCGAGTGCTGTTGAAATTTCTTCAAAAATAGCATTCACAATATTTTCCACATCACGTTGAAAAAGATGCGGATTATGACGGGCAATAATTTGCACAAGCTCTGATTTAACCAAAATAACCTCTCTTTCATACAAAAAAGATTTTTATAATTGTGAACTTCACGCATACACATTACATATATAAATGGATGAAAGCAAAATAAAACCAAGAAAAAATGAATTGCAAGAAGCAAAATTTGAAAATACATCTTATAGAGGTTATACAAATCGCAAAACGCCGCAATATTTAAGAGATTAAGAAAGTATGGCCGTACCCAATCACTATGAACTTTTTTCAACCAAATCATCTTTTGGTGATGTTTTTAAAAAAGCATCCCGTCATTCACGCCGCATTAGCATATTAAAATTTTTTTTACCTCTCTGTGCATTGGCTACAGCACTCATTTTTTGCTGGTTTACATTTTTCTTTGTTCCTGCTGCTTCTGATCCTGTAATTTTGAATAATGAAGAAGATGGAACAATGAAATTGACAATGCTAAATCCAAAATTAGAAGGTTATACGCGTTCTCAAGAGCCTTATTGGCTCAAAGCGGAAAAAGCATTTCAAGATCCTGCACATTCTGGATTGATTGGGCTAAAAAACATTACAGCTGAGGCACTTTTAGGCAAAAAAAGACAAATTTCTCTTGATGCGCAAGGAGGAGTTTACGATAATATTAATGGGTATTTGCAATTGGATAAGCCATTCACGATTACAACAAATGATGGAATGGTTGCACAATTTATGGCAGCAGATATTAATTTATCTAAGGGGCGATTAAGTACAGATCAACGTGTTAATATTCAGCGTGCAGGTTTGCATCTTGCAGCAAATGCTTTGCAAATTCGAGAAAAAGGGCAAAGCATATATTTTCATGGCGGGGTGCATTTAGTGATTAACAAGCAATGAAATAACATAAAATACGAATCTTGAGCGACTTTATTAAGAAGAAATATATAGTATGTGGGAACAAAAGAATTGAGAGCGATGAGATGAAGCCGAGGGGATCATACAGAAAATGGATGGGTTTGGCTTTGAGCATGGGAATATTCGGGTTTGGAACAGTTTTTGGATGTGCTGAAGTAGCTCATTTTGGAATTAATTTATCAAACGACAAAGAACCTGTGGAACTCTATGCAGATTCTTTAGAAATACGTGATAAAGAAGGGATAGCGCTCTTTAATGGTAATGTTTCAGTGGTTCAAGGTGAACGTCTTTTGCGAACAGCAAAATTAGTTGTTTACTACGATAAGACGCATAAAGATGCTGATAGGGACCTTGTAGATACGAAGACAAAATCGCCTGCCTGGTTTGGTTCGACCGGTATTAAGAAAATGGAAGCTTTAGGGAAGGTTTATATAAAAATCGCTACGCAAATTGCTACGGGTGATAAAGGCGTTTTTGATGGAAAGTCAAAAATAATGAGCCTGACAGGGAATAATGTTGTACTAACGGATGGTAATAATGTGGCAACGGGATGCAAACTGACCACGGATATGGAAAGCGGAAAGGCTTTTCTAGAAGGTTGTGAGACATCTGAGAAAAAGGGCCGCGTTTCCATCATTTTTAAACAAAATCAAAAGAATGGCCATTAAGATTTCATGTTCGGAATCAAAAAAGAAAAACAGACGGACAGACATGATCTTGCAAGTGAGGCTTTAAGAAAGCGCTTAAAGGGGACTTTGGTTGCCAGTAATTTGGTTAAAGTTTATCGTGGAAGACAGGTCATTAATGGTGTTTCTTTTGGCATTCGTACTGGAGAGGCGGTTGGCATTTTAGGTCCCAATGGTGCGGGAAAAACGACTTGTTTTTATATGGTTACGGGTCTCATTAAATCTGATGGAGGGTCAATTAAAATTGATGGGTTTGATATCACCCATCTGCCGATGTATCGGCGCGCTCGTTTAGGTATTGGATATCTTCCGCAGGAAGCATCTATTTTTCGTGGTCTTACAGTAGAAAATAACATTAAAGCTGTTTTAGAGGTAATCGAAAAAGACCGTCTTAAGCGGCATGAAGAATTAGATGCTCTTTTGCATGAATTTAAAATTGATCATTTACGTAAGATGCCTGCTCTTTCGTTATCAGGGGGGGAACGTCGGCGACTTGAAATTGCGCGTGCTTTAGCTTCTCGCCCCAATTTTATGTTGCTTGATGAACCATTTGCAGGCATTGATCCTATCGCCATTTTTGATATTCAGCAGCTTATTCGTCATTTAACGAGGCGTGGTATTGGTGTTTTGATAACTGATCATAATGTGCGTGAGACATTGGGACTTGTCGACCGCGCTTATATCATTTACGCGGGGAAAGTGTTAGTTCATGGTTGTCCTAACGATATTATCAACAACGCTGATGTACGCAGAATTTATTTGGGAAATCAATTTTCCCTCTGATTTTACAGCTTTTATGAGTTTTTATTTAAGCTTAAAAGATCAACATCATGGTGAGTATAAGCGCTATTGCCATATATTCAGGTGATCAAACATATTTCACAGGATTGGATGAGACTTTATTTTGATTCTTAATACAGCTGTTATCAATAAACATTTCCATTACGTAACCAAGAGCAATTATTTGTATGGGGTGGGAATCATGATAATATCTTAAGAGATTCAAATAAATAAGGAGATATAGTTGTTTGAAGGTAAAGGGAAAATAGGTGTTTTTTAGTTGGGTTTCGTATAAGATTTTTTATGGCGATCGTATTCATCGCGGTGTTGCTAATATGTGCTTTTTCGTGCCAAAATTTCTTTTGTGACTCTAACCTTAAACTGAATTTTTGTTGAGGAGGGATGAAAAAAACCCATCAAAATGGGGTGATATTATTATTTTGTCGGTTTTGTTGCTTTTAATTACACTATGGAAAAGATATCACTAGATTAACTTTATAATGAATGATAAACGAAGCTGTAAATAAATTCATGTATTATGGGAAGGTATATAGAATTAATAATACTTTTCTCTACCGAATCAAATAACGTGTCGATGATGCTGTTTCGGATGTTTTGAGGGTAGCACCATGGGTTATATATATATTACAGTTGTCAAATAGGGGTTGTGGTATTTTGTTGGTTTACTTTGCGCATTTAAAAGCTGGTGCACTACTTTGGATATCAGAACAGATTTACAAGTCTTTTTAAAATATCCATTGAACGTATTAAAGTCTGTTTAAATAATTGTAGTGGGAAGCACTCAAGCTACACTAGTCATCGTCAAAGTGAAGAATCATTTTATCTCAATATGCTCATCATTTTATGAGAGCCAGTTCTTAGAAGGAAGAGGAAGATCTGATGAAGAATTGTACACCAGCTTTTGTGACTAAATGGTCAAAAATTTGTGAATGGTGGTCTTTGTTAGTATCGTAGGGAAATTAATTTTATGAGCACTATATTCCCTTGTTTTCTCATGCTGTTAATGAGGAACTGAAGACTATTTATTGTTGTGCTGATAGTGAATTATGAGATGAATTAGGCCATCACCCGTTACAAATTGAAAAGTAAATACACATACGATGATGCAAGAAAGTGATAGAACTTTAAGTATCCGTACCATTTATTGATTTGTAGGTGAGCATTTGAGCGTGCAAAAGGAAAATTAAAGTATGAATTTGAGTGAGTTAATTGCACCGGAAGCTATTATTCCGGCTCTTAAGGCGAATTCGAAGAAACAAGTTCTGCAAATTTTAGCCGAAAAAGCTGCTGAATTGACGGGCCTTAATGAACGTGTGGTTTTTGATACTGTTTTGCAACGTGAAAAATTAGGCTCAACGGGTCTGGGTGGTGGTATTGCGATTCCTCATGGGAAACTACCTAATATTAACCGAATCACTGGTATATTTGCACGCCTTGAAAGCCCGGTTGATTTTGAGGCTCTCGATGATGAACCTATAGATCTTGTTTTTCTACTTTTGGCACCTGAGAACGCTGGTGCTGACCATTTAAAAGCTTTGTCACAGATTGCACGTGTCTTGCGCCATTCTGATGTTGTTCAAAAATTGCGCAATACGCACGATGCCAATACCCTTCATGCTTTATTGATTCAGAATTCAACATCAAATGCAGCTTGAATGTTTTGTATGGGATAAATCAAAAAAAGTCGCTGTGGTGTATACATTGCGAATAGTGCACCACAGAACAGGTTAAAAGCTGATATAATCTAGGTTAAAGAGCTGAGAGCTCTGATTGCTTTACGTGATTTGAAGAAATTGCTCGCATAAGAAATCCTTGCTTCAAAAAACAAGAAGCAAGAGCAATCGCTGGCTTTTGTTCTTTTTTGCAAATATGCAGTTCCCATTATCATGCTCTTAGGTATCTTTACTTGGAGTATGCATCCGTGAAGTGAAATTTTTTCGCAAGTCAAGATGCTGTGAGTATTTTTCGATAATATTGATACTTAAAATCCAGAAGGATAAGGGGTATCATTTGCTTTGTGTAAGATGGTGAGAGAGGTCAACTACTTAAGGACAGGTTTGGTTTAAATGCCAGCTGCTATATAGAGCCAAGATAGGAAAAACAATTTTGTATGATATGAAAAATCAAGACGATAGATTTGGGATTGAGCAGAGACTTTTTTGTGCGTATAAAAACTTATTTAATCACCGTTTAATCAACTGAGAGGTTGTTTAAAGGATTATAAATAGAAGCTTTAAGAACTGTTGTGGAAAGAAAAGGGGTTAATGTTTATCATTATCTTACAATGAGATAGCGATGTTTGCCAAATGAATTTCTCAGAAGTTTTTGCTGAAAGAGAGGGGATGGGGTTCGTACGTTGAAACAGTATGGTTAAGCCGGTTTTAATGAGTGGCATCGCTTCAGAAATTAGCAATGTAAGATGATATGGCATATGGCGAGAGTAAATGATATCAAAGTAGGCAAAATTATATACGGTGGTTGAAGCAGGAACTTATACGTTTTGTGTTTTATGGCAAAAATGCTTATAATTGATAATATTGGGTAATTTTTTGCAAAATGATTTTAAGATTGTAGAAGGGGGTAACTAGACAACATTGAACAGGAGTATGGATACGCTATAATTGGAGAAAGGAGAGAGTATTTTATGATTTTTACTAACGCAAATGCGTTTAGTGTGTTAAATTTATTGATGCTATCCGAAAGGCTGTGAAATTTGGAGTGTTCTTTAAGGGAACGCATGTTTAAGGTTATGTAACAAATTGCTTGCAGTAAAATAGTGTAGTTTTTTTCTTAACAGAGTGATGGTATGTTCATATTTTATTTTGAAATCCAATTGCTTAAAGAGGTAAATTTTTATACAAAAAACAAAATTGGTGAAATAAAATCAAAATGTTGTTTTTTAAAATCTGGTTATTGAATAAGAAATTCATGTTTTAGTAACAACTAAAAGATCACAATATAGATGTAAAAAATCTGTTCTGATTAGCGGAAAAATGTTTCGCTTAAGGAGGGGGGGATGAAACAACTAAACTAAAGCATTGACGAGCTTTTCAATGAAGAGAATCTTGTTAGAGACTAAAGAAGTGAGCTAAATGAAGATGTTTAAAAAAACTGTTATTGCTGCATCTGTAATGGTTTTAGTTACTGCTGGAACGGTATGGGCACAAGCACCAAGCCGTTTAGACCAATTTGAGGCTTGGGGAGCCTATTCTTATAAATCGCCAGGAAATACAATTTGCTATGTATTGTCGGTACCCTTAGAGGCACTTCCAACAACGGTCAATCATGGTGATAATTTCTTTTTGGTCACCAAGCGTTCTCATTCGCCTGTTTCGTTTGAACCACAATTCATGGCTGGTTATACACTTAAAGAAGGGTCAAAGGTTACTGTGACCATTGGAAATCAGAATTTTGATTTTTTCACGAAGGATTCTTCAGCTTGGTTAGCATCATCAGCTTTAGAAAAACAGTTTGTTTCTGCTATGCGTGCTGGAAGAAATATGACAGTAAAAGCACTTTCAAAACGGGGAACCAATACGACTTATACTTATTCCTTAAAAGGGGTGACCGCTGCATTAAATGCAGCGCAAAAATGCCATTAAGGTCTCTGTAACTCTAAAATAGCGATATAAATTGGAAAAAAATGGCCGTTTCATATGACCTCAAACCAGTTGGTGCATGCTTAGCACGAGAATCGGATAATGTTGTCGTGAAGGAGAGATCTAAGCTTTCTTTAATTGGCTTATTGCAGGATGAAATGGTCGAAGCTTTAAGGGCAATAGGTGTTCCAGAGCGTCAAACGCGTATGCGTGTACGTCAACTCTGGCATTGGCTTTATGTGCGTGGCGTTTCAAATTTTGATGAAATGCTAAACATTTCTAAACCAATGCAAGAAATGCTTAAAAACCATTTTTCCATTGCACGTCCGGAAATTGTTGCAGAACAAATATCAAAAGATGGTACACGTAAATGGCTGTTGCGTTTTCCAGCACGTGGAGCTGGAAAACCTGTTGAAATTGAAACAGTTTATATTCCTGAAGAAGGGCGTGGTACTTTATGTATTTCATCTCAGGTAGGATGCACGTTAACTTGTTCTTTTTGCCATACGGGAACACAGGTGCTTGTTCGCAATCTGACCGCGGAAGAAATTTTGGCGCAGTTATTGGTTGCACGTGATTGTTTGGGTGATTTTCCTGATAAAAAGATTCCTGATGGTGCAATTGTTCCAATTGAAGGGCGTAAAATTACCAATATCGTTATGATGGGGATGGGGGAACCACTTTATAATTTTGAAGCAGTCAAAAAAGCTTTATTAATCGCTTCTGATGGAGATGGACTCTCTTTGTCAAAACGTCGAATTACCCTTTCAACCAGTGGGGTGGTCCCTGAAATCATACGAACGGGGAAGGAAATTGGGGTCATGTTGGCGATTTCACTCCATGCGGTGCGCGATACGCTACGAGATATGCTTGTTCCAATCAATAAAAAATACCCACTTGCAATGTTAATGGAAGCTTGCCGTCATTATCCAGGTCTTTCGAATGCTAAGAGAATTACATTTGAATATGTTATGCTGAAAGATGTAAATGATAGTTTGGATGATGCCAAACGGTTGGTTCAGTTACTTAAAGGTATTCCTGCTAAGATCAATTTGATTCCTTTTAATCCATGGCCAGGGACGAATTACCAAAGTTCTGATTGGGAACAAATTGAACGCTTTGCTGATGTGGTTAATCAAGCAGGTTATGCCTCACCTATTCGGATACCGCGTGGACGCGATATTTTAGCTGCGTGTGGCCAGCTTAAATCTGCTTCAGAACGTTTACGTAAATCTGAACGTTTGCAATGAATGACTTCAATTTTCATCAATAAGAATACGTAGAGCAAAACTGGTGAAAATGCCTGCGATAAGCCAATCAAGAAGGCGTATATAAGTAGGATTTTGCTTCATGCCATTGGAAAATTTATGAGCCATAAAAACTATAGAAATGGTAATGGGTAGAGAAATAGGAATATAAGAGAGACCCAAAATGAGCAATTTTTGCGTAGCCATAGGGTCATTTGCATTGATAAATTGTGGCAAGAAAGTCATGTTAAAAAGGATGACTTTGGGATTTAAGAGATTAATTCCAATAGCAGTGAGATAATTGCGTTTAAGACTTTGGTGTTTGGGGGATGTCTTTTTTAAAGAAAATGTCGAATGTTTACGCAATGCCTGAAAGGCAAGCCATAGGAGGTAAAAGGCACCTACAACTTTAAGAAGAGAAAAAGCGCGCGGTGAGGTAAAAATGAGTGCTGATATGCCAAGTGCTACAGCAACAACTTGAATAGCAAAACCCGTTGCACTTCCTAAAGCACACATAATTCCAGCTTTTTTATTTTGTGCAATCGTGCGTGCTACTGACAACATAATATCGGGTCCTGGAATGAGTGCTAGAACCAACGATGCTGAGAAAAATTGTATCATGCTAGACCACTCAGGGAAAAATGACATGTAAATCTCCGTTATTCTTTAAAAGAGCTGTTCATGACTTATACCCCTCACACAAACGCTCTTCTTTACGCTTTTTCGTTCTTTTTTGCATCTGTTTAATGTTGCTTAAGGGGAATTTATTTTCATTGCTTGCATAGTTTTGATTTCTGAGTAAAAAGAAAGCAAATAATGTGGGCTTTAAAATGAAAAAATGGAAAAATGTTAAGAAAGTTGTTTTGGCTTATTCAGGAGGGCTGGATACGTCAATTATTCTTAAATGGCTACAAAGTGAACTAGGTGTTGAAGTTGTAACCTTTACAGCCGATTTAGGCCAAGGAGAAGAGTTAGAGACGGCACGTCGTAAAGCTGAAATATTAGGCGTTCAAGAAATTTATATTGAAGATCTACGTGAAGAGTTCGTGCGTGATTTTGTGTTTCCAATGTTTCGAGCCAATGCAGTTTATGAAGGGTGCTATCTTTTAGGGACATCAATTGCTCGTCCACTCATTTCAAAACGCCTTATTGAAATTGCCAAGGAAACAGGTGCAGATGCAATCGCCCATGGAGCGACAGGAAAAGGTAATGACCAAGTTCGCTTTGAGCTTTCTGCTTATGCTCTTAATCCTGATATCAAAATTATTGCTCCATGGCGTGATTGGTCGTTTAAAAGTCGGACAGAGTTGGTTGAATTTGCGCATGCACATCAAATTCCAGTAGAGAAGGATAATCAAGGCGAGGCTCCTTTTTCGGTTGATGCAAATTTATTGCACTCATCATCAGAGGGTAAAGTTTTGGAAGATCCAGCAATTCCTGCTCCTGAATATGTGCATATGCGCACACTTTCTCCAGAAGCTGCTCCAGATCAAGCAACCATAATCAAGATAGGCTTTAAAAAAGGTGATGCCGTTTCGATTAATGGAAAAAATTTATCTCCTGCTGTTTTACTTGCTGAATTGAATAATTATGGACGCGACAACGGTATAGGGCGTTTAGATTTGGTAGAAAATCGCTTTATAGGTATGAAATCACGTGGCATTTATGAAACGCCGGGTGGAACCATTCTTTTAACAGCTCATCGTGCAATCGAATCCTTAACATTGGATCGTGGTGCAGCGCATTTGAAAGATGAATTAATGCCGCGTTATGCAGAGCTCATTTATTATGGCTTTTGGTTTTCACCTGAACGTAAGATGTTACAAGCAGCTATTGATTTATCTCAAGAAAATGTTGAAGGCGAAGTTACGCTAAAGCTTTATAAAGGTAATGTGATTGTTGAAGGTCGTGAAAGCAAAAAATCGCTTTATTCTCATAAATTAGTAACTTTTGAGGATGATCAGGGTGCTTATGATCAAAAAGATGCTTCCGGTTTTATTAAATTAAATGCATTACGTCTACGTACATTAGCAGCACGCTCATTAACACATACAGAAACATGACAGAAGTCATTTTAAAAGTGTTAAGAGCAGAACGGTTTTTATATCAAAATTGAAGAGGGCAATTTCTTTAATTGATTTTGCTTACAGATGGATTATTTATCGATCATTGAGTTCAATGCTAGAGGTTTTGCTTTCTTGCTGATAAGTATAATAAGAAAAACCTATAAGCAGAACGATTAAAGTACCGATAATCAAAACAAGAAAATTGCGATTCATAATATTCACACTTTTGTTTACGTAAAATATAAACAAAACAATAGGGCGAATACTAATTATGGCGAAATTGTGATAAGGGTTTGTGCCTTTTCGCTTGCTATTATTGACGAATAAATTCAAGAACCATACACCATATCGTGAAAGAATTTAATTTTAGGATAAAGATGATGATGCGTGACCAGTGTGATACCTTTAGCTTTACACCCGAATTAAGAGATATAGCTGTTCAATCAAAAGCTTGGCCGTTTGAAGAAGCACGCAAAATTATCAAACGTTATGAAAAAACTGGTTACCCAGAGACGGTTTTATTTGAAACAGGTTATGGGCCGTCTGGCTTACCACATATCGGGACTTTTGGAGAAGTAGCACGTACGACTATGGTGCGTCACGCATTTCGTGTTTTAACTGAGAATAAAATTAAAACAAAACTTCTTTGTTTTTCTGATGATATGGATGGTTTGCGTAAAGTTCCTGATAATGTGCCTGACCGCGAAAAAATGGAAAGCTATCTTGGTCAACCGCTTAGTTGTGTTCCAGATCCTTTTGGGGATGTTTATCCTTCTTTTGGGGCAGCAAATAATGCGCGCTTACGTGCTTTTCTTGATCGTTTTGGTTTTGATTATGAATTTGCTAGCGCTACTGATTATTACACTTCTGGTCGTTTTGATGAAACACTTTTAAAAATACTCGCCTGTTATGACAAGGTTATGGAAATTATACTTCCGACATTAGGTGAAGAACGGCGAGCAACTTATTCACTCTTTTTACCCATTTCTCCCATTTCTGGAAAAGTATTACAGGTACCGATGATCGACCGTAATGTTGAAAAAGGCACTGTTACCTATATCGAGCCTGATACAGGCGAAACCATTGAAACAAAGGTAACGGGGGGGAGAGTCAAGTGTCAATGGAAGGTGGATTGGGCAATGCGCTGGAAAGCGCTAGGGGTTGATTATGAAATGGCGGGAAAAGATCTTATCGATTCCACAAATCTTTCTTCTAAAATTTGCAAAGTGCTTGGTGGAATTCCACCCGAAGGGTTTAATTATGAGCTCTTTTTGGATGATAAGGGGCAGAAAATTTCCAAATCCAAAGGAAATGGTTTAACCATTGATGAGTGGCTGACTTATGCACCAACAGAGAGTTTAGGGCTTTATATGTTTTCAAAGCCAAAAACAGCAAAACGGCTTTATTTTGATGTTATTCCAAAAGCTGTTGATGAATATTATGCGCATCTTTCTGCTTATGGTCGCCAAGAATGGAAAGAGCGGCTGAATAACCCTGTATGGCATCTTCATAACGGTTGTCCTCCGCAGGGTGATTTGCCTGTGTCCTTTGCTATGCTACTGAATTTGGTTAGTGCTTCCAATGCGGAGAATAAAGAAGTTCTTTGGGGCTTTATTTCTCGCTATGCTAAAGGAGCAAATGCACAAACTTATCCGGCACTTGATCAGTTGGTGCAATGTGCCATTAAATATTTTGATGTTTTTGTTAAACCAAATAAAAAATTTCGAATCCCTGATGAGAGTGAGCGCGCAACATTAGCGAAGATTGATGCAAAATTAGCTAGTTTGCCAGAAACTGTTGATGGAAACATTCTTCAAAATGCGCTTCTTGATATTGCACGTTTAACGGAACGCTATCAAGATCATAGTAAAAAAAGTCCTGAGGGGGGGCCAGGTGTTTCAAATGTCTTTTTTCAAATGCTTTATGAAGTCCTTTTAGGGCAAGAGAGAGGACCACGTTTTGGGTCATTTATTGCGCTTTATGGGGTTAATGAAATGCGCGCACTCATTGCTGAAGCGCTTGCACGGCCTATGGGGGAATAATGGAAAAGAGAGCGCAAGAAGTAAAACGGCGTCGCACATTTGCGATCATCGCGCATCCTGATGCAGGGAAAACAACGCTAACAGAGAAACTTTTATTGTTTGGTGGCGCTATTCAGCTTGCTGGTGAAGTGAAGGCAAAAAAGGACCGTATTCAAACCCGCTCTGATTGGATGAATATTGAACGTGATCGTGGTATTTCTGTCGTGACATCGGTGATGACTTTTGAATATGAAGATCATATTTTTAATTTGTTAGATACTCCAGGTCATGAAGATTTCGCGGATGATACATATCGCACCCTTACAGCTGTTGATAGTGCTATCATGGTATTGGATGGTGCACGCGGAATTGAGCCGAGAACACTGAAACTGTTTGAAGTGTGTCGGATGCGGGATATTCCTATTGTTACTTTTGTCAATAAAATGGATCGTGAGGCGTGTGATCCTTTAGAAACTTTAGATGAAATTGAAGAAAAGCTTGCGCTTGATACTGCACCAATCACATGGCCTATTGGTATGGGTAAAGATTTTGCTGGCACTTTTAATCTCCATCACAATTATTTTCGTCAAAAAGATGATGAGATAACTCCACAGAAAGTTTCAGGACCTGATGAGGTTGCGCAATTGCTTCCTGAAAATCAACGGGCGCTCTTTATTGAAGAAGTCGAACTTGCTCGTAGTGCCTGCAAGAATTTCGATTTGCAAGCTTTTCGTGAAGGACATATGACACCAGTTTATTTCGGTTCGGCTTTACGAAATTTTGGTGTTCGTGATTTGATTGATGCGCTTGTCGATTTTGGTCCAAGTCCTCGTGATCAGATTGCAGATCAACGCAGTGTCATAGCAACTGAACAAAAAATGGCAGGATTTGTCTTTAAAATTCAGGCTAATATGGATCCTAACCATCGTGACCGTATTGCATTTTTGCGGGTGTGTTCGGGGACGCTTGAACGTGGTATGAAAACAAAGTTGGTACGCACAGGAAAACCAATGACTCTTTCTGCACCACAATTTTTCTTTGCTCGTTCGCGTCAAATTGCTGATAAAGCCTATGCTGGTGATATAGTTGGCATTCCCAATCACGGAACGTTACGTATTGGTGATACACTGACGGAGGGAGAGGATATTCTTTTTAAGGGTGTACCCAACTTTGCACCGGAAATTTTACGTCGTGTTAGTTTGGGCGATCCAATGAAAGCAAAAAAGCTTAAGGAAGCTTTACGACAAATGGCTGAAGAAGGCGTCGTGCAATTATTTATTCCAGATGATGGATCACCTGCTCTTATTGGGGTGATTGGTGCTTTGCAAATTGATGTCTTAACGGAGCGGTTGAAGGTGGAATATTCTTTACCAGTGAGTTTTGAATCAGCGCGCTTTAGTGTATGCCGTTGGATTTCGGCAGAGGATAAAGATGAATTGCAAAAATTTGTAACCAGTCATCGTTCTGCTATTGCTCATGATTTGGATAATGATCCAGTTTTTTTGGCAGAGAATCATTTTTCATTGAATTATGAAGCAGAACGAGCACCTAAAATAAAATTTTCAGCTTTT
Source organism: Bartonella gliris (assembly GCF_045277155.1). Lineage (GTDB taxonomy): Bacteria > Pseudomonadota > Alphaproteobacteria > Rhizobiales > Rhizobiaceae > Bartonella > Bartonella gliris. The sequence goes on along the minus strand of NZ_CP123962.1, from coordinate 1,321,237 downwards.
AAAGATTATCAAATACGCTTTGAATAAACCGACATTTTTTCTATGTGAAAAGAATTATTCTTAAAAATTAGATAAAAGGGAGAGGTAAGATTCCTCTCCTTTTTGACAAAAGTTACTGTGAATAAACTTAACAAAGCCCCTCTTTAATCCATTCAGAAACACGTCCTTTAGGAGCAGCACCAACCATATTTGATGAGACATTTCCACCTTTGAACATCAATAATGTAGGAATTGAGCGCACTCCGTACTGGGTAGCAAGCTCCGGATTTTCATCAATATTTACTTTGGCAATTTTGATTTGATCTTTCATTTCTGTTGCAATTTCATCCAAAATCGGTGCAATCATTTTGCAAGGACCACACCATTCTGCCCAAAAATCAACCACAACAGGGATGGAAGAAGCAAGAACTTCACTTTTGAAATTGTTCTTATCAATTTTTATACATGTCATTGATTTATCCTTTATATTTACTTTTATACATTGGTATGAGGGTACTTCATATCAAGTTATTACGAAGATAAATTATGATAAGCTTTAGGGGAAAGTGTTTTCTTAAGCTTATATGGCAATTTCATCAAGAAGCGCATCGAGTTTTTCTGGAGGAAGTTTAAAAATTTTTACTTCTTTGCTGTAGACAAGAAGAGCTTGGATATCTTTGTTGGGATAAATAGCTTGTAGCAGTTTTCGATAAAGAGCCATCTGTAGAAAATAGCGTGGGGCAATAGCAGCTTCGTCTGCTGGTGGGGTTCCCGTTTTAAAGTCAGCAAAGATAATGCTATTTTGTGTGATGTAGAGACGGTCAATTTGACCAGAAATTGCTTGTTCTTTTCCACGAATTTTAACAATGCCCATCAAGGAAACTTCAGCACGAGAATGGTCAGAGAAGAGGGGTTTGAGGTAGGAATGATCTAAAATCTGCCAAACATGATGAAGTGCTTTTTCTTTTTGAGATTCATCCCAGTGAGAGGCTTTAGTATTGAGATAGTGTCGAGCGTAGTCTCGACGTTTTTGGGGAGCACAATTGGGTAGATATTGCAGCAATCGGTGAACAATATTACCATATTCAATGAAAAAAGCTCTATTGGTATTTGTTTCTCCCAAAACAGGCGAAATGCTAAACTGTTTTGGATGAGAAGAAAACTCGGTATCAGCTTCAATGGAAAGACTAGCAACAGAGGGTCTTAACGGTTTCGGTAAGGCTGGTTCTGCTGGTAGTTTATGGGAGAAAAAATCGGGTAAAGGTGGGAGCGCTTGGCACTCAGTACAAGATACCTCTTGATTTATTGGGGTAGAAGACGAAGGTGTGATGTGGTAGCGCCAAGCTGCAATATCTTCCGCAGGACCTCTTATAGCAACCGCGTGCGGTTTAAGAGCTTTCTTTACCAACTGTAGCCATGTATGAGGGGAGGTTTTCTTACCGCTATATCCACAAATAAACAATCGATCTTCAGCACGTGTCATTCCTACATAGAGAAGGCGTTTATACTCTTCTTCTGCACGTTCTTTTAAATGCGACAGCGCTTTTTCAGAGGGTTTTGTATTAAATTCTGCATTTGGACGCCAGATGAATGCTTCTTGTCCATTTCTTAAGGAAACTTTGAGTAAATGAGGTGCATGTTGAGGGTGCCAGATTGCACTACCAGGATCAACCAAAAAAACAACAGCAGCTTCAAGTCCTTTTGCGGCATGAACAGTCATAATACGGACTTCTTCATGGTTTTGATCAAACTCACGTTTAATTTCTGGTTCGCTTGCACTTAATATTTCCAAAAAAGCTTGTAACCCTGGTAAACCAGTTTTTTGAATAGTGAGCGTGTAATCCATGAAAGCATCAAGCACATCATTTGCCTCAGAACCTAAACGGGCTAGAATTTTTTGTCGTCCCTTATCATTGTTTAGAATATGGCTATAGAATTCAAAAACCGGCATTTTATCAACGAAAGTGCGGTATTTGCTAAGATTTTCAAAGGCGTCTTTAAAAGAAGCACGCGATGGCGCATGTAGACAAAGGCTTTGCCAAAGGGAACCTGTGCGGTGCGCTGCAAGCTGATAAAGTTCTTCTTCAGTGAGTGCAAAAAGTGGACTTTTTAAAACACAAGCAAGAGAAAGATCATCTTGTGGTTGCAAAACAAAACGTCCAAGCGCCATCAAATCTCGCACACTAATATGGTTGGTAAGCTGTAAACGATCTGCACCAGCGATGGGAATATTGCGCTGTTTAAGTGCACGGGAAAGTGCGAAAACAAATTGATCACGCTTACGAACGAGGATCATAATGTCATTGGCACGCATTAAGCGTCCTTTTGCAGTTAGCATTTCTCCTTTGTGTAACCAGTCTGCGATGGTTTCGGCAATTTTTTCCGCCAGACGTACTTCAGGTGTATCTAAATGATCAACAGTTAAATGCCAATCGTCAGGAAATTCATCAGTTTCTTTGGAAAGTGCATCCCATAAAATAACATCACCGGGGCTGTGAATACGAATAGCTTCGTGCACCGTTTTTGTATTTTCTGCTGAAAGCCCCTTGTAATTTTCTGGTGTTTCAAAGACAAGATCAACACTTTTAAGGACATCAGCTGTAGAGCGAAAAGAATAATTCAGTTGCACTTTTTCAAATTTTTGTTTCGCTTGCTGCGCTTTTTTTTGAATCACTCGTCCATTTGCAGAAAAATTTTCTGGTGCAGCACCTTGAAAAGAATAGATAGATTGCTTTTCATCTCCAACAGCAAAAAGAGTGCGTATATTGTCACGTTGGCTATAACCTGTAAAAAATTCTTGCGCCAAAAGTTGAATAATTTGCCATTGTTCAGGGTTGGTATCTTGTGCTTCATCAAGCAAAATATGGTCAAGGCCGTTATCAAGTTTATAGTGCACCCATTGGCTTGCACCTTTACGCTGCAACAAATGAAGAGTGCGTTCAATGAGATCATCAAAATCTAAGAGGCCATTGGCTTTTTTTAAATTGGCATAGATTTTGAGATAAATGGCACAAAGCTGAAAAGCCGCCATATTGAGTGTAACGACTTTTACGCATTGATATTTCTCTAAAAGAACAGAAAGTTTGCTTTGTTTGTCTTCAATCATTTGTTGAATAAAGGGCCAAATTTCATCTGATTTTTTAGAAGCTACAAGTGAAAAATTACGGGGATCACCTGTCGATTTAAAGTAAATATTTGAAATAATATTGATGATTTCTGTTTCATGAGAAGCGCTATCTAATTGGGAAAATTGCGCTATTATATTCTTAGTATTTTTATTACCGTAGGTTTGGCAATGTGTAAGAGCATAAAGAGGCAGACGAGCAGTCTGTTGAATTTTTTCCAGTAGTTGTTGGTTTGTTTCATCGGGCGCTAAATTAAATAACGCACGAAATTGCTCTTCTCCGTTTTCAGAGAGAATAAAGGATAAAAAACCAGAAAGTTTATGCTGCTTTTTGGCTGCTTCATACAGCAATTGATTAAAAGTATTTTCATTGATAACTTTAAGAAGCTGTTTTAAAGCGGGTTGTGCATCGTGATGCATTAAAAGTTGACGGCGAGCTTCTTGTAATAATTTTTTTCGATTGATATCATCGGTAAGTTCGAAATGCCCAGCAATATTGGCTTCTAACATAAATTGGTGCAAGAGAGATTCACAGAATGCGTGAATAGTTTGAATTTTTAAGCCCCCTGGTGTTTCAAGGGCACGAGCGAAGAGTTGACGAGCATAGGTTAATTTTTGCGCATTAATGGGTTTATTTTCAAGCTGTGATAAGGTTTTTTGAAGCTGTGTATCATCGAGTTCATTCCAGTTGGAAAGTGTGCGAAAAATCCGTGATTGCATAACGGCTGCTGCTGCTCTCGTATAAGTAAGGCATAAAATGCGTGCGGGAGGGGTACCATTTAAAAGTAAACGGATAACACGTTCGCTTAAAACATGGGTTTTTCCAGACCCAGCATTTGCAGAAACCCACACGTTTGTTTTGGGATGTGTTGCCGTTGCTTGTGCATCAAGTGCTGCTTCAGGAATAGAAAAAAGAGTCATGATTGCCCTTCTTTATGAATACCGCTTGACCATTCCCATAAGCGTGCCAAATGGTCATAGTCACCTTCATATCGTTTTTTTAAAGGGACTGCGTGTGAAAGATAGCCTTGTTGTGGATTTTGATAATACTCCATTAATGCAATAAGATGTTCCCATGCTTTTTCACCAAGAGCAATAGCGCTTTGGTAATCTTTTTCTCCTTTATTAGAAAGAATAGATTGAGGTTTGATTTCACCTTTTCCGTTTAGGGCAATGTAAAATAAATTGGAGGGAGTAAAATCTTGAAAATCTGTGAAGGCTCCTTGCATGAGTAAAGCTGTTTCCAGTGCTAATTGTGGAAACAATAAATCACGAACTTGTTTTGATAAGGGAGGGGTGCTGGTTTTAAAATCAAGAATTTCAACCATTTTACTTGGCAAAACATCAATCCGATCAGCACGTCCTGAAAGGGTTACGCCTGTTGTGCCTATGGGTATTTTTTGGGAGACTACTTCGGCATGTCGTTCTCGAGGCTCGAGATTTCGTTCCCATTGGATAAAAAACGGAGCAAAATTTTCAAAATTGGTCCACCAGATTGCTTTAATATCGGGAGGTAAATTTAATTTATCAAATTCTTTATGCCCGATATTTAGGAGTACGTCTAATGCATTTACAGCATTTGGATTTTTTATTTGCGTGCAAAAAGCAGCAAGAATAGCGTGATAAAGTGTTCCACGCTCAGCAGCACAAGGATCATGAAGGAGCGCTTTAAGTGGTTTAAGCCGCAAGATTTTTTTGGCATAAATGGCATAAGGATCATACCGCAACGTTTCTATTTCAGTGACCGAAAAATGGCGTGGGCGTATATCAAGGGGAGGGACAGGGCAAGGACGTGTCGCAGAGGCAGTTACGTTTGTATTGTCAAGCATTTTCGTCCAGTAGAGTACATGTTCACCTCGTGCACGGATTTGCTTCCAAACCTGTTTTCCTACAACTGTTTCTAGACGTTGTAGCCAACGTGAAGGAATGGAAGGAACGTGATTAACCCGTAGAGCGCGACTTATCACCACTTTATTCATTCCCATAGCCCACTGAAAATCATGTGCGGAAAGGCCAATACGCTGTTCTGGCGGTTCGAGAGTTAACATCATTTTCATCGGCCGCGATAAAAAAGCATCATTGCGGGTTGTGATAGGCCATGAGCCTTCATTAAGACCGCCGATAACTACGGTATCAACTGTTTGCAAACGTGATTCTAAAGTACCCCAGATAAATAAACGTGGATGTCCCCCTGGAGAAGGCGTAACGGAGCGCGTTGCTATTAGGGCCGAAAACATAGCGGGCCATTCGCAGAGATGGAATTTTAAGCCAGATTGATCACTCACCAATTCACGCAAAAAAGTTGATAAGGCTTGTCCTGCTTCATGTTGATAAAGATTTACAAGAGAATCGTTTTCGTCACGCCCAAAATTTTCAAGGACCTCAACAGTTGCTATTGCTGCTTCATTTATGGTGCATTCCTTCTCTTGTTTCATGAGAGATGCTAAAGGTTCAACGGCTTTAGTTAAAAGATGACAAAGCAAATGTATTTCTTCGTTCTTTTGTTGATCAAGGGCATTGGTTTCAGAAGTATTGTGGGAATATGTTTCTATCCACTTTTCAAGAAATTGGTCACATTCACAAAGATTAATACGACCAGTACTTCCTCGAAGAACAAAGAGTTCAAAATTTTCTGCCATTTCGCGCAAACGATGACGGCTTTGTTGGAGTGTTGTGAGTGGATGTTTAAGAAGGGAAAGAAAAGCAATTGGATCACTGGGCTGAAATATATTTTCTAAAAGAAGCCGTAACAGAGTTGAAGGCAACGTTTGTGCAAGTGGTATTCCTCCTGAATCATTTGCTTCAATTCCAAATCTCTGTAGTTCAGCGGAGACACGGCGTGCTAAATTACGGTCATTTGTAATAAGAGCTGCAGTTTTTTGAGGTTCTTCAATGGCATTGCGTAAGGCAACAGCAAGAGCAAGAGCTTCTTCGCGCTCGTTTATAGCTTCAATGAATGACCAATCTGCACAAAGATTTTCATAATCATCGCGGACAATTTTTACCCATTGGTCTGTTGTAGAAGCTGGTCGGAGTGCTTCTGATACAATGGCTGCACGTTTTTCCTTTATTGCACTTTGTTGGCCAATTTCACGGACATGAATGCGGTGACATTTCATGAGAGAGAGAAGTTTTTTTAAATGATATTGAGGATGACTGAAGGCATTCGTTGTGTGGTCGAAAAAATCACTAGTTACTTTTTCTTCATTGATTGCGCCCAAAGCATCCCATTGTTCTTCATCCATCTGAAGATCAAGACCTGGAAGAACAACAGCTCCTTTTGGTAGGCGAGAAATTACCTTTAAAAGATGAGAAACTGCGGGAATAGAACCCGCAACACCAGCTGCAATTATAGGTTTATTAGGCTGTGTGTGGTGTAAAGTTTTTGCATGCATTTTGAGTGCTTGATTGCGCCATTCAGCAGGATTGCTTCTTTGTCTTTCTTGTAAGATTTGTGGCCAGCTCTGTGTGACAATGGTAAGGAAATTGAGGGTTATTTGCCACCATTCGGCTATCATATCAGGTGCAATTTCTTTAAGCTTTGACCAATCTGCTGCTTCTGTTTCAATTTCGTCCATCAAATGTGCTAAATCCTGAGCAAGCCAAATTGCATCGGCAGTATGGGCAGGAATAAGGACATCTTCTGTATCAAACATCGCACGTAGGTGAGTAGGCAAATTTTCACGCCAAGGACGAATAAGGCGCGCTAAAAGCAGAAGACGTTCACTTTCTCCAAGAGGAGGGTTCAGAGTGTTGGTATGGTTTTCAACAAAAAGGAAACTGTCTTCGTCCAGATCTCCTAGAGCGCGGATAGTTGGCAAAAAAGTTGACCGTGTATCGCTTCTTTCAACAAAGGCAGTGCGTAAAGCACGAGCAGCACGACGTGTTGGCACATAAATGAGGGTATCAGCAAGAGCAGTTTGGATATCTCCATTTGGTGCAAAGCCATCAATAAGAGCACCTGAAAGCAATGCATCGACAAAATGCGAGAGAAAAGAAGTCCCTGAAGAAATAGAAAAAACACGTGGTGTATGGCTCATTTACCCTCGTTTGAGATATATGGAAAATATTCCATTCTTATTAATTATTTGCATTACTCTTACTGTATACAATTTTCATGGAGGGAAAAACTGAAAAACTTGTGCAGTGGATTTTTTAACTTCGGTTAATTCGCTCTCTCGCAGAAAGTATTTATTATTTCTTATCAAAGATTTAAAAAAGAGAATGGATCACCGGCATATACTTATCTTCATATTCTTTAGAAAAAACGGTTTGCTTTTGTGAAGAGTGTCTTTTCAAAGGTTAAAGTGTAAGACTTTATTATGCCTTTGAAATGAAGTTCCATTTCTTGATAAAAGCTTTGTAAAGGTGCAAGAAGTGGGTACAAAAGATTACGGGCAAAATAATTCTGTAGGTAGGGGTAGATGTTTAAGATAAGATGATTTTCCATCTTGTTGGTGGAGGCGTATAAAAACTCCTAGAATTTTCCAAATCCATTGAGTGCCTGCAAATGCGTAAAGCTTACGTAATTCATCTTCATCAAAAGGTTTTGTGGTGCTTTATGATTTGCATTTCAATAGGCATCGAGAATTTTTGCTTTAAGTGTGGGTGGAATAAGCAGGTGTGCATCTTGTGCTAAAGAGATAAGGTTGTAGGCTGTTGGACCTTTTCAGCCATCTTGAAAGTCAAGTGGTCCAATGCGGGCAATTCCTTCTTTATGCGCACATCAGAAGAATATTGGGTGAATGATAATCACGCATAACAAAGGTATTTTTTCCTTTGATGAGGCTATCAAGATAAGGCTGTCAGCAATTTGCTACAAGGGATATAACGTTTTTCTATAGGATTGCCGGTTTTGTCTAAAAATCCTTTACCCCCGAAATTTTCTAGAATTAAAAGACCTTTTTCAAAATTTTCAACAAAGATATAGGGAGAGAAAATCCATTGTCTAAAATGATCTAGCTAATTCCTACGAATTGACGGATATTTTTTGCAAGATATGCTATTGTTGCGGAGGAGGGATCTATATTTTGTGACATTTGCATGGTTTATGCATCCATGAGAATTGCTTTATGATGTTTAGCATCTAGAATTTCATAGGTGTATGCGGAGGCATCACCAGCTAAAAAACGACGATGAATATAACCGTGTCTATGAGTTGTTAAAAATGTCCAAATTGCAAAAGACTGCTGAGACGGTTGGTCGAATCTTTTGCTGCTGTAAGAGTCACACGACGCCCATAGTCTTCATATTGTAAGGTGAGTGCAAAGGTAACTGGTCCCAAAAGATCTGCACTTTTTTCTGGCCATTCAATAAGTAAAATGCCTTGCTCTCGTGCTTCATGAAGCCCTAATTCATGGATTTCTTCTTCCATAGAAAGGCGATAAAGATCAGCATGAATAATTTCAAATTGTGGAAGTTGATAGCTTTGAACAAGAGTAAAAGTAGGACTCGGAACATCCAGTGTGTTGTCGTTAGCAAGTGTTTGGATGAGCGTACGTGCGAGGGTTGATTTTCCTGTTCCAAGATCACCTTGGAGCGTTACAAGATCACCCGGTTTTAAAGCGAGGGCCAAATCTTGCGCAAAAAGCTTGGTTGCTTTTTCATTTTCAAGAAAAAAACTAAAATTCATTAAAATTTCCATGAAATGGATGAGAAAAAATTTTGTAATAATCAGAGAACGAGGTTAAAAAACTTTATCTCCTTTGAGAACTGGAAAAAAACATTTAACTGTTGTGCCTTGTCCAGCACCAGTGAGAATTTCAACGTGTCCACCGTGGAGTTCAACGAAACTTTTGACAAGGGAAAGACCAAGACCCGCTCCTGCACGCCCACCATTATGAGCATGGGAGGAAAAACGTTTGAAAATTCGATCAAGGATGTCTTCTGGAATATCAGATCCCTCATTATGGACACTGAAGACGATGTTATCATCTTGTTCTTCGGCACAAAATTCAATTGTACTTGCTTCGGTTGCAAAATTAATGGCGTTACTGAGAACATTAACAAAGATTTGATGCAAACGTGTTGCATCAGCGGAAATAAAATTTAAGGAAGGAGAAATTTGTTGTAAAAGCGTAATATGGCGTCCGTTAAGGCGCTCTTCCACCCGCGCTACTGCTTGCACCATAGAATCGGCAATGTTAACCGGTTTTATGTCCAGTTCCATGATACCTGCATCAAGGGTTGCAAGGTCAAGAATATCGTTAACAATATTCAAGAGAGTGCCTGATTCTGAATGAATGTGTCCAAGATATTCATGTTGTCGTTCATTAATAGGGCCAAAAATTTGATCACGTAAAATATCAGAAAATCCAATAATATTGGTGAGCGGTGTACGCAATTCATAGGAAACATGTTGAACAAATTCATTGCGCAAGTGATCAGCTTTTTCTAAGGCTTCATTTTTCTCTTGAAGAGCGCGTGCAACATGAACAGTATCAGTAACATTAACAAAAGTAAGCATCGTCTGTCCATTGGGAAGCGGGACCAATGTGTAATCAATGATCATTCCACTTTTTAGGTCCATACGACCTGAATATGTATCACGTTTTTCAGCAAAACCCGTAATAAAACCTGTAAACTGATTCCATTCTTTTCCCACGGTTAGGGCTGAACAATGGCTTTGTAATTGTGTAATATGGGTACCTTCTACCAATAAATTATAGGGGAGAGACCATAATTTAGATAAAGCTGGATTCGATAAGCGAAGACGCCCATCAGTGCCAAAAACCACCACTCCTTCTGAAAGCTTATCAAGTGTTTCGCCTTGTATTTTAATGAGTGTATTATAACGTCGCTCAAGATCAATTTTTTCTGTAAGATTTTCATAAAGCCAAGTGACGCCTCCTTGTGGGTGAGGACTAGAAATAACACGTAACGTACGCCCATCTGGAAGATTCCAAATCTGTTGATTTGATTCTGTTTGTTGGTAGGCTTTAAAAAGTTCTTCTTTCCATGTGCGCCAATCAGGGTGTTCACCAATGAGCCCTTTTTCACGCAAATGTTCAAGGAGCAATGTATGGCTTGGCTCACTTTCTAGGAAAGAACTCTCTAATGGCCATAAAATTTTAAAAGCATGGTTGCAAAATTTTAATTTTTGGTTGGTATCAAAAATGGCTACAGCTGTTGAGATTTGATCAAGTGTTTCACAATGGCTTTGAAGAACGCGTTTTAGTTCATTGGCAAGATTTTCATATGCGCTGTCATCACGGGCAAAAGCTGCCATCCCTTCGGTTGTTGTAAGTCGTGTGAGATGAAAGCAGTGCCGTTCTCCATCAATGACCGTATGAACGTGCTCTTGAAAAATTGTTTCTGTTTCATCTGTTTTGCGTTGTGTTGTTTCATTAAAAAGATCAACGATTTCGTTACTGTCTTCTCGAAAGCTTGTCATTTCTCTAAAGGCGCGATTAATAAAACAAACTTTCCCTTCATAATCTTGTATCCATACCGGTTCTTGAATAAGATCAAGAAGATTGCGTTGCATTCTTAGCTCGTTGAGAATTCGGGCGATATCTTTCTGTAAACGAGCATTTTCGCTCTGCTGTGTTGAGATATCTTGAAAACGTGCAATGGCTACTGTTCCCGCAATCACTCCTGTAACTTGCAACAATATATTGTTCTTGGTGGTGATAGAGAGGTCAAAAGGGTGAGACTTGTAAAGCAATTGAGACAGTGCGTAGTCAAGTTCCCGCAGAGAAGTTTCTTCAAGCCAGAGTTCAAACCGCTGAAAGTCTTGTTGATGAATTTCTACTTTTTGCAATGCAGGAATTTTACCAACCACACGTGGTAAAGTCGTTGGATTTTCCCAAATAAGCAGACATTGCCCAGTTTCTTCCAGAAGCCATTCATAATATTGAAGTTTTTCAGAAAAGTTTGCTTGAATTGTCTTCAAAGGCTCCCATGAAGCTTTTTTTACACGCATAATAACTGCCATGCAGGTGAGAAGTGAGGCACAAGAAATCCCTCCACAAAGGGCTAAAAGAAGCCATGGCCCATCGGGCAGGGTGAAGCGAAGTGGTAGATGCGCTGTCAATGATTGAGCAACAGCGCATGTTGGAGAGAAAAGAAAAAGAAGGCAAAAAATCTCGCTAAAGATTCGTATTATTTTTTGAGTTTTTTCTTTGGGGTCATAATCACCAAAGCTGAGCACGATGCGTTTTCCTTTTTCTTTTAATCCAAGAAAACATTTTAGTAACGGTAATGATCTGGTTTGTAAGGTCCTTGTGGTGTGACTCCAATATAGGCGGCTTGCTCTTCTGATAAAACACTTAATTTTATTCCTAACCGATCAAGGTGAAGACGTGCAACTTTTTCATCAAGATGCTTTGGCAAAACAGTCACTTCATTTTTATAGTGTTCTGAACGGGTAAAGAGTTCAATTTGCGCTAAAACTTGATTGGTAAAAGAGGCCGACATGACAAAAGAAGGGTGACCTGTAGCATTACCGAGGTTTAGCAAACGACCTTCAGAGAGCAAAATTATACGTTTTCCATCGGGAAAAGTGATCATATCGACTTGTGGTTTAATATTCGTCCATGGCAAGTTTCTAAGGGCTGAGACTTCGATTTCATTATCAAAATGGCCAATATTTCCAAGAATACACATATCTTTAACTTGACGCATATGGTCTAAGCGGACAACATCTCTATTGCCAGTTGTTGTTATGATAATATCAGCGCTAGAAGCGGCATCATCTAAAGTAACAACTTCATAGCCGTCCATAGCTGCTTGAAGAGCACAGATAGGATCAATTTCTGTTACTTTAACACGAGCTCCAGCTCCTGAAAGAGATGCTGCTGAACCTTTACCTACATCGCCATAACCGCAGACAATGGCGGTTTTTCCAGCTATCATTACGTCTGTCCCGCGTCGAATACCGTCTACTAATGATTCTCTACATCCATATTTATTATCAAATTTTGATTTAGTGACGCTATCATTGACATTAATAGCAGGAAAAGGCAGAAGCCCTTCCTTTTCTAATTGATAAAGACGGTGTACGCCCGTTGTGGTTTCTTCGCTCACACCTTTGATTGCTGCACGCTGACGTGTGAAAAATCCTGGTGTAGCATTCATACGCTTTTGGATTTGTTTGAAAAAAAATTCTTCTTCTTCCGTTTTGGGATGAGACAAAATATCATTATCTATTTCCGCACGGCTTCCCGTTAAAATATAGCTTGTGGCATCAGCACCATCATCTAAGATAAGATTGGAGGTATTGCCATCAGGCCATTGGAAAATGGCATCTATATAAGTCCAATATTCTTCAAGTGTCTCACCCTTAACCGCAAAAACAGCAGTACCAGCGGCTGCAATAGCTGCTGCTGCGTGATCTTGCGTAGAAAAAATATTGCTAGAACTCCACCTTACATCCGCCCCAAGTGCTTTCAGTGTTTCAATCAAAACAGCTGTCTGAATAGTCATATGCAATGAGCCAGAAATACGTGCTCCACGCAAAGGTTGACTGGAAGAAAATTCCTCACGACAAGCCATCAAACCAGGCATTTCCGTTTCGGCAATATCGAGTTCTTTACGACCATAAGCAGCAAGTGCGATATCTTTGACAACATAATCTTGGGCTGCCATTCTTTATTCCTTCAAAATCAGTTTTTTCAAGACGGTAGGAGAAATTAAAAAAAAATGCAAGCCAATAGGAAGACTTCTTTCTGTGAAAAAAATCCTTTTCAAGTCTCTATAAATTTGTGCAACAAACATGTATTTGTAGAGTGAATAATGATGTTACTGACAGAATATAAGGAGGACTCGTAAAAAACTCTAGTGTGTGAACAAAGCTTATCGACGTTTGTTATTTTTTGAACTGTGAAAAAAGTGAAATGACAAAGAGAATTTATTATAAAATTCTACATTCTGAAAAAAGAGCAAGACATATATTTCATCAATACATTTACTCTTTTCTTTTATAAAGTAAAATTAATTCAGTCGCAAAAAATATGCGCTCACGAAGAACAGCATACTATTGTGCTGCTCATTCACGTACGTATTAAAGAAATACCTCACTTTGTTCTTTATCGCATTTTGTAGTGCTGCCCATAAATAGCATGAAAGCAAGATTATTGCACACAACCATCTTTACACCTATGAAGGTACAAACCAGAATCCATAATTATCTTTCTCTGCTTGGAATGTTATACCTATTTTGCATTAAGACAATTCATAAAAAGTATATTCAGTCCTTTCTCAAACGATTGTATCCAAATGCCGCCTCTTTTTGTGATGTGCAAATAAACGGTTTTTTATGATTCTAAATGCAGGAGTTTGAAATGAGAAAATATAACTCTATTTGGTATTCTAATTTCTTGACATCAGGAAAAACAAATAACCACTATAAATCAATATCTTGACTAATTCTTTGGAGAATATGTGCTAGGCTGGTAAATTTTTGGAAAATTGACCTTGTGGACGAAATCGCCATAGATAACTTGGTAAGAGTGCAGCCATTGCTCTAGGGGTAATACCTACTCCTTCTAAAGTGTATCCATTTTCTATAGCTTCTTGAGAAACAATGTTATTCACTTGCAGGAAGCGTATTTGATCGGCTGTTGTCACTGTTGGCACGAGAGGCAATTTACCGATGGTTCCCAAAAGACCGCCGATCAACAGCCCTGCAGAAAGAGGCATGGAGAGGATTATTTTTTTGCGGTGAATGATTTTCAATATATTTTCAAGGGCATTTTGAAATGTAATAATTTGTGGACCGCCAAGATCATAGCTTTTTCCAGAGATAACCTGTCCTTCTAAAGCACGTATAACAAATTCAGCGATGTCACCAACATAGACAGGTTGCAATTTACTTTGTCCACCTCCAAAAAGGGGCATAATAGGCAAAAAACACGATAGATTTGCTAAGGTATTAAAGAAACAATCCTCTGGCCCAAAGATAACCGATGGGCGCATAATAATTGCTTGAGGATGTTTGTTATGAACAATTTTCTCACTCATAGATTTGACACGTGCATAAAGAAAAGAAGCGTTTTGGTTAGCTACAAGTGCTGACATATAAATGAGTGAAATACCCGCTTCAGCTGTTAATTCAGAAACATTTTCTGCACCATCAATTTGTGTTTTTTGAAAGCTCGATTGATTTGCTTGTGTTAAGCTACCAGGGAGAAACACTGCACCATCTGCACCAAGCAAAGCGCGTTCAACCGAGGCACGATGCTTGACATCAGTTTTGAGCATTTGGGTTTGTCCCACTTCTCCTATTTGTAGCATATAATAGGCTTTTTCTGGACAGCGAACAGCGATGCGAACGCGATAACCTCGCTTAGTTAGAGATTCAACAACATGCCGCCCTACAAAGCCAGAGCCGCCGAAAACAGTAATAAGTTTAGGATGTTGATAAAGTGCACAATCAAGTTGCATGACAAAATGTTCTATCTTCTAAAGCCTTATGAATAACCAATTCCTAACATGGCGGTGTTTTATTGTCACGTAAAATATCGCCAGCAAGGTAAAGGGAACCACTAATAAGGACGATAGCTTCTCTATACTCTGCGTTAATTTTATGGAAAGCATCTTGTAGATGAGCTTGCGGGCTAGCAAGGAGTCCTACTTTTTTGGCTGATTCAGCTAAAATTGTTGGACAAACACCTGCACTATTGTCAATCAACGGGATCGTATAGACTTTATCTACGAGGTTTGTGAGAGAACGAAAGTAACCAACAGCATCTTTGGTATTGAGCATACCAACAATCATAATAATAGGGCAGTTTGATTTTTTTTTCCACCCAGTAAGTTCTGCCGCAATAACTTTTCCAGCAGCAGGGTTGTGTCCACCATCTAGCCATAAATCAATATTAGGGGACAGTTGATCAACTAAATGTCCGTGAGTGAGATGTTGCATCCGTGCCGGCCAGTAAATATTTTGCAGAGCGTGGCTTATTGTTTGTTCTGAAAGTTGAAAACCTGCTTGATGAATTGCTTCAAGAGAAGCTCCAGCATTGGTAATTTGATGAGCACCAATAAGGTTGGGAAGTGGAAGATCCATAAGACCTTGACAGTTTTGAAATACCATACGTCCATATTCTGTATAGCTTTGATAATCTTGATCAAACAGGGAGTAAGGTGCTTTATTTTTATCAGCAATAGACGTTAAAACAGGAAGGGCTTCATCATGTTCTTGCTTACCAATAACTACAGGAACTGCTGGTTTGATAATTCCACCTTTTTGAAAAGCGATTTGTGTAATTGTGTTTCCAAGAAAGGTCTCATGATCGTAGTCAATGGGCATAATAAGGGATACAACTGGTTTTTTAATTACATTTGTAGCATCAAACCGTCCTCCTAATCCAACTTCTAGAATCACCACATCAGCAGGATGTGTGCTAAACAACATAAAGGCAGCTACTGTAAAAATTTCAAAAACAGTAATCAGCTCTTGACGATTTATTTTTATGATTTCGTGAATTGTTTCAGCTAATTGGTTCTCTGTGACAAGTTGGCCTCCTCCTCTTTGACCTAGTCGACAGCGCTCATTCCAGTTTACCAAATGAGGTGAACTATAGACATGAACACGATAGCCTGCGCTTTCCAAAAGTGCGCGACAAATAGCAGAAGCAGATCCTTTGCCATTTGTTCCAGCAATGTGAATAACAGGCGCAAGCTTTAAATGGGGATTATCAAGACGCTCTAAAAGGCGGAAAATACGTTCTAAAGAAAGGTCAAATTTTTTCGGATAGTTTTTCAGTAAATCATCTACTATCCTTTGCACTTGGTTTTTTTTCATGAGTTTAAGCAGCTTATTTTTTAGAAAGCAATGCCTGAGAACCGGTTGAGGATGGATTGGAAGGACCAACAGCTGCTGGATATTTCATCATCAAGCGTAAAAGTCGTGCAATGGTAGCTTTCATTTCTAAACGCGATACAACCATATCAACCATGCCATGTTCGAGCAGATATTCACTGCTTTGAAAACCTTCAGGTAAGGTTTCACGTATGGTTTGTTGAATCACGCGTGGTCCCGCAAAACCAATCATAGCACCAGGTTCGGCAATATGAACATCGCCAAGCATAGCGTAAGAAGCAGTAACACCACCGGTAGTAGGATTGGTTAGAACGACAATATAGGGAAGTTTTGCTTCTTTCAGCATTTCAATTGCTACGGTTGTACGAGGCATCTGCATCAATGAGAGTGTTCCTTCTTGCATGCGTGCTCCGCCAGAAGCGGCAAAAAGAACTAAAGGGCATTTGTCAGCAATGGCAGTATGAAAAGCTTTAATGATAGCTTCTCCCGAGGCCATACCGAGTGATCCACCCATAAAAGCGAAGTCTTGAACGGTGGCTATAATTGGTAAACCTTCGATAGTGCCTCGTGCACTTAAAATATTGTCATCGACACCAAGTTTGGAACGATAATCTTTTAACCGGTCAATGTAACGCTTTTCATCACGAAATTTTAAAGGATCAGTTACAACTTTTGGATTTTCAAGAAGCGTATAAACACCATCATCAAAAAAATGCATGAGACGATTTTTGGCGCTGATGCGCATATGATAGCCAGAAGTAGGGATTACATATTGATTAACTTCCAAATCTTTATGGAAGACCATTTCACCAGTGGTGGGATCTTTAATCCACAAATTGTCTGGAATTTCACGGCGTCCCAGTATGGAATTGATTTTAGGACGAACATAATTTGTAATCCAGTTCATCTTTGTAGCCTCTCTTTAAACATTATACACTTTTTGCACGATTCGAGGGAATATAGGACTGAATGGACAGACTCGCTTTGCCGGTTAATAAGCAAACCTCTTTAATACTTTTATCTATGTGCGTATAGCTTTAACCCCATTATTTTTTATTTTTCCAATGTTACAGTGGTAACCTAAATAAGAGTATTTGCTTATAACAAGTCTGTTAGCAGTTTTAATCGCTTCCATTGTTTGCTCTTTTGCTTTGATATTAAATTCCATTGCTTGTTGTCAAACTCCTTATTTGTTTCTGATGGCAAACCAGTATTCACCAAATCATCTACACCAGTGGTGCGAACATGAAACAAAAAACCTTATAATTATAAACATCAATAAGGTCAGATCGTCCATAAAAACAATGGATGCAATAACATTATGTTAGCGAAACGCCAGCACTGGAGCAAGATTTTTTCAAGAATTTTCCCTGATGATTTAGGAATTAAAGAGATTTTTAAAGGACCAAAAGTATTTTATACTTGTTTGTTATTCACGCACTTTGTTAATTTTATGTGAAGGAGTGCCATTATTTGGATGTGATACCTTTTGGGAAAGCATTTTATGTAAATGTGTCATAAGTGCGGCTGCAAAAAGTGGTGTTGCTAGATTAAGAATAGGAATCGAAACAAAAAACGCTATCAACACTCCTGCTCCGAACACTGTAAGGGAATGCATATATAGAAAAGCACGAGCTTCTTGTTCAGATCTAAAGCGATAAGCGGCAAATACAAAATATTCACGGCCGAATAAGTAGCCATTAATAACATAAAAGGCAATCAAATTGATACCTGGCACAAAAAATAAAATAAAAGCGAGTATATTACCGAAAAGGCTTAAAATAAAAAATTTTAAAGAAAGAATAACTGAACGCCCAAATGACAGTGCGTGCCCAATAGGTTCGTTCGGGTAATCTTCTTTTTCAATAATTTCAGCAGCAGAATCAATGAAAAAGCTTCCAATCATAGCTGTGATTGGAGCAATTAAAAAAGCCATAAGTAAAGCTAATCCTAAATTAAAAATGATAAGTATGCTTAATTCTAGTAATCCTGCCCAATCTGATAAATTGGGAAGGAAATGAGCAATCCAAAGTCCAAAATAAGTCATAAAAAGTTGACGTATAAATAACCATATGATGAAGAGCAAAACAAAAGTAAGTCCCAATGCTTTCAATATCATGATGCGATACTGGGGAGTTAAGAGGCGTTGTAGAGCGCGGTACGCAGCAGTAAAAATCATAAATAATAGACTAAGGGAAGAAAGCTAGAAAACAAGAGATAAATTCAAAAATATAGGATATATATTTTTTGTTTTATAAATTAAATAATTTGGATTAACTAAAAAATCTATATTGTTTTGTAAATGAGGTAAAATTTACGAGTTTTCTTTAGAGCTATATGTATAATCTATTTTTAGAAGAAAGCGCATCATTTTTAAATTCTATACATACAAGCCATGTTATTTAACTACTTGTTTATGAATGTCGCTATTTTTATATAATTTCACGTAATAAATTTATCTTTCAGTTTTATATTATGTTTTTTGTGTAAAATTGCCTGAAGAATTTTATTTAGGAAAAGCAGTTGGTTAAAAAAATGATACAACAATGTTTGCCAATTTTTCAGCTATTTGTTGTTTAGTCATCTGTGGCCATTGTTCAATGCTTTCTTTGCTAACAAGACAAATCTGATTCGTATCAGCACCCATAACATTTGTACCATCAGGAAGAGAAATGTTATTAGCAAGAATAAAATCCGCTCCTTTTTCAATACATTTTTTTTGCGCATTGGCAATGATGTCAGAAGTTTCAGCAGCAAAGCCAATTACGAGTGGAGGGCGGTTTGAAGCATGGCCGACAGTTGCCAAAATATCAGGATTTTCAACCATTTGTAAGGATGGTGGTGTTTTATGAGCACTCTTTTTAATTTTGTGTACAGATTGTGTTTGGCTACGCCAGTCGCAAACGGCGGCAACAAAAATGGCTCCATCGGCAGGTAAGGCCGCTTGAACAGCTTGTAACATCTGACACGCTGTTTCAACATGAATAGTTTTTATCTCTTGCGGATCGGCAAGATCAACGGGTCCACAAATAAGCGTCACTCTTGCACCCAAATTGGCTAAAGCTATTGCAATGGCGTGGCCCTGTTTACCCGAAGAACGGTTCGCAAGATAACGCACTGGATCGATTGGTTCATGGGTCGGACCAGAAGTAACAATAAAATGTCTACCAGAAAGTGGTTTCTCTTGTACATGTATACGCAAAAGAGTTTCTACTGTAGCCACAATGGTTAAGGGTTCGCTCATGCGTCCACAGCCAGCTTCATCACGCTCAGCCATTTTGCCGATTTCTGGTCCAACTATATGAACGCCATCTGCACGCAGCTGCGTGATATTGCGAACAGTTGCTGGATGTGCCCACATGGCTGGATTCATCGCTGGTGCAATCAAGAGAGGACAACGTGCTGCTAAAAGTACACAATTGGCCAAATCATCTCCTATGCCGTTAGCTATTTTTGCAATACGATTGGCTGTGGCTGGCGCTAAAATAATCAAGTCAGCATCACGTGCCAACCGGATATGACCAATATCATGTTCTTCTTCGCGTGAAAATAAATCACTATACACAGTACTGTTACTCAGAGCTTCAGCTGCTAAAGGGGTAATAAATTTTTGCGCTGCTTTTGTCATAATAATATTTAAGTGTGCTCCCCGTTCTTGCAAACGGCGAATCAGATCAAGCGCTTTATAGGCTGCAATACTACCACCAATAATAAGAAGGAGTGATTTTGATTGCAATGATTGCACTTCAATGGCACTTGCTTGAGACTGTGATATGGCTGGAATAGCGCAGTTGCTTAAGAGGCGGCGGGCTTCTTCTTCCATGGAAATGCCATTTTGCGCGGCACGTATGCGCAAAGCTTCTTTAGCTTCAGATGAAAGATTACGAATGGTAAGACTTGCCATAAAACATATCCAAGAAATAAAGTGATTGCAATGATTTCATCATTAATATGTTTTAGCATATTGAACAAATTAAAAAAGATGAAAAAAGTAAAAAGTGAGACAAACGCAACAAAATGCAATAATAAAGAGGCTATAACGGCCATAACGGTTAGTGCGGCTTTGTTCGATAGCAAGTTGTTTGAGGGTAGAGGGAGAAAGATGAAAACCTGTTTTTATCATTTGGTTTAAGTCTTCTTCCATACGTTGAAAATTTTGTATCAATTGCGGTGTTTTCCGCGCCAGTGAAAGGAGTGCTTGTGCTCCTTCACCAAAGTCCTTCGCAATTCCCACGGGTCCTAAATTTTTGCCAATCCATTCTTTAACAACAGGTTCAGAGGCTTTCCACATGTTAAAGTCTGGGTCCAATGTGCGGGCAACACCTTCCACGACAACCATAGTTTTTTGTAATAATAAGAGTTCAGGCCGCGTTTGCATATCAAACAATTCGGTGACTTCAAACAGCAGTGTGAGCAACTTAGCCATAGAAATACTTTGTGCTGATTGTCCATGAATCGGTTCACCAATAGCGCGATTGGCTTGAGCAAAGCTCTCAATGTTATGATGCGAAGGCACATATCCCGCCTCAAAATGGGCACGTGCGACCCGATGGTAATCACGGGTAATAAAACCGTAAAGGATTTCAGCAAGGAAATGCTTTTCTTTTTTGCCAAGCCGCCCTGTAATTCCTAAATCGACAGCAACAATACATCCTTTTGAGTCCACAAATAAATTACCAGGATGCATATCGGCATGAAAGAAACCGTCACGCAATGTATGGCGAAGAAAGGATTGGATAAGCGTGATTGCTAAGGCTTTTAAATCAAAACCAGCTTCTTTGAGTGCACAAATGTCAGATATTCGTATGCCATCGATCCATTCCATTGTGAGAACATTGCGTCCTGTTCGTTCCCAATCAACTTGGGGTACCCGAAAACCTACATCATGTTGAATATTTTCAGCCATTTCTGATATGGCAGCTGCCTCTAACCTTAAATCCATTTCAATACGTGTGGTTTGTGCTAAAGTATCGACGACACAAACAGGACGCAGCCGCCGAGAAGCAGGAATGTAACGTTCGTGGAAATGGGCAATGAGATAAAAGCCTCTAAGATCTTTAGCAAAACGCGTTCTGATATTAGGGCGAATAACTTTAACAGCGCATTTTTTTTTATGGCCTTCCTCATCGTAGTATTCAGCTGGATGAACTTGAGCAATAGAGGCAGCAGCAATGGATGAGTAAAAGTTTATAAATAAATCATTGATAGACCGACCAAGAGAATTTTCAATTTGGGCAATAGCAGCAGTAGAGGAAAATGTTTGAACACGATCTTGTAGTTGTGCCAGATCCTCTGCAATATCACGTCCAACAATATCGGGCCTAGTGGCAAGAAATTGACCAAGTTTTATGTAAGAAGGGCCAAGTTTATTAATAGCAGATGAAATATTCTCAGATCTCCGCTTCTTTTTCGTTTTGCGTCGCGCTAATATCCTTGCTAGACGGTGAAAGAATGCAGGAAATCCTCGAAGATCATCATGAGGCAGAGCACTCAAAACACCTTCACGCGTTAAAACCCATCCTGCACGCATTAATTGAAAGTATGTGGAAATTTGCACCATTTTTAAATTTTCCAACCTGAATGGAGCGCTGCTATCGCACCCGTGAGATTACGGTATGATACCCGCGAAAAACCTGCATGATTGATCATATGAGCAAAATCATCTTGCTTAGGAAATTTACGGATGGATTCCACCAAATAACGATAAGCATCACCATCATTTGCAATGAGTTGACCAAGCTTAGGGATAGCATGGAAAGACCAAAGGTCATAAATTTTATTAAGCAGAGGCATCTCGACATTGGAAAACTCCAAACTTAAGAAACGCCCACCGGGTTTTAAAACGCGAAAAGCTTCCCTGAGAGCTTGATCAATATGCGGTACATTGCGGATTCCAAAGGCAATTGTATAAGCATCAAAGCTTTGATCTTCAAAGGGGAGATGTTCTGCATTGGCTTCAACGAAATCAATTAGAGGGGCAAGACCATTTTTTTGTGCGCGCTTTTTGCCGACGTTGAGCATTGAGCCATTAATATCAAGGACTGTGGCATGAGCTTGTCGGCGTGAAGCATTAAGAATGCGAAAAGCGATATCACCGGTACCACCAGCTACATCAAGAACTTTCCAATTGGAACGTGCTGGTGGAGAGAGCCATGCAACCATAGAATTTTTCCATGCACGGTGCAGCCCAAGCGACAAGATATCATTCATCTTGTCATAGTTTTCGGCAACAGAATGAAACACACCATCAACCATGGATTGTTTTTGCGCTTCATCAATTCTTGTAAAGCCAAAAGAATGCTCCATGCCTCCTTTAATTCCTACACGTTCTGTTTCAGCTGTCATGTGCGTGACCTTCCTTTTTTTCTTTTCTCGTAAATGAAGCATAGAGGAAATATTCAAATACGAAAAAAAACGTATAAAAACGCGACATTTATAAAGCCAGAAACAAAAGAGTGCTTTTAGATATCAAGATTAGCAACGCTTAGGGCATTATCTTGAATAAAAGCTCGGCGCGGTTCGACTTCATCACCCATTAAACGGGAAAAGAGTGAATCGGCATCGGTTGCGTCATTGATTTTAACTTGTAAAAGTGCGCGCGCATCAGGGTTAAGGGTTGTTTCCCAAAGCTGTTCAGCATTCATTTCTCCAAGACCTTTATAACGCTGTAGCGTTATGCCTTTTTTACCATTTGTAAAAATGCTTTCTAAAAGGCTCATAGGTCCCAAAATGCGCTCTGATTTATCCTTGCGATGCAGGAGAGGGGGGGGATTATATATTTCTATGAAATTTTGGGAAACGCGATCAATTTGACGTGCGTCAGCTGAATTTATAAGCCCTGCATCGAGGGTAATGATATCTTTAACCCCGCGTAAAATGCGTTCAAAACATAAGCTTCCCTCCGGTGTATACTGACCACTCCAACCACGTTCCATATCATCAGCGATTAGGTCAAGACGACGCGCTACGTTATCGGCTGTTTTTTGAGCTTTTTCTGGTGTTGCAAAGGCTTCAAGATTGAATGCTCCAACAATTGCTGCTTGCTCAACAATGTTGCGGTCATAACGTGTATGAAGACTATTTAAAAGTTGGCGTAACACACGAGCGTCTTCGGCGAGTTGGCGCAAATCAGCACCTACACGAATTTCTCCTGTTGATAGTTCTAATTTTGTTTCTTCTAGTCCAGTATCAATGAGAAATTTTTCGAATGCTGCTTCATTTTTGATATACTGAAAAGATTTCCCACGTGCTACTTTGTAGAGAGGCGGTTGAGCAATATAAAGATGTCCACGCTCAATCAATTCGGGCATTTGTCTAAAAAAGAAAGTAAGGAGCAGAGTGCGGATATGTGCACCATCAACATCCGCATCGGTCATAATAATGATTTTGTGATAACGCAATTTGTCTGGTGAAAATTCGTCCTTCCCAATGGAAGTTCCAAGTGCGGTGATAAGCGTTCCAATCATATCCGATGAAAGCATACGGTCAAAGCGTGCCCGTTCGACATTAAGAATTTTACCGCGTAGGGGCAAAATCGCTTGATTTTGACGTGAACGTCCACTTTTTGCGGAACCACCAGCTGAATCTCCCTCTACGATGAAAATTTCGGATTTTGCTGGATCACGTTCTTGGCAATCGGCAAGCTTTCCGGGTAAAGAAGTGATATCGAGGGCTCCTTTTCGTCTTGTGAGTTCACGTGCTTTACGTGCGGCTTCACGTGCTGTCGCGGCTTCTACTACTTTACTAATAAGCAACTTCGCTTCATTAGGATGCTCTTCCAACCATACCGAAAGACCCTCATTCACCAAATTTTCAACAATAGGGCGCACCTCAGAAGAAACCAATTTATCCTTTGTTTGTGAAGAAAATTTGGGATCAGGAACTTTGACTGAAAGAATAGCAGTTAGCCCTTCACGGCAATCATCACCAGTCAGGTTAACTTTTTCCTTTTTTGCAATGCCTGAAGATTCAGCATAACCATTGATTTGCCGTGTTAAAGCGCTACGGAAACCTATTAAGTGAGTTCCCCCATCACGCTGAGGGATATTATTGGTAAAACACAATACTTTTTCATGATAAGAATCATTCCACCATAGGGCAACATCAACGCTCATCCCATCTTTTTCACTTGTAATATAAATAGGATTGTCCAGCAGCGCTTTTTTTGATTGGTCAATATATTTGACAAATTCAACTAATCCGCCCTCATAGTGCAATTCGACAGATTTAATGTCAGCATGACGTTCGTCAACAAGAAGAATATATATGCCCGAATTTAAAAAAGCGAGTTCCCGTAAGCGGCGCTCCAAAGTTTCAAAATCAAATTCAACCATGGTAAAAGTTTCAGAGCTTGGTAAAAATCTGATTTCTGTTCCACTTTCTGCATCGCAATCACCAACAATTTTTAGCGGGGCATCAGCAACCCCGTGGGTGAATGATATCTGATGGATTTTACCATTGCGTTTGATTTGCAGTTTTAGCCAAACCGATAATGCATTAACAACAGAGACACCAACGCCGTGTAACCCACCTGAAACTTTATAAGAGTTTTGATCAAATTTTCCGCCTGCATGAAGCTGTGTCATGATAACTTCAGCTGCTGAAATACCTTCTGTTGGATGAATATCTGTTGGAATTCCACGTCCATTATCACGAACAGAGCAAGATCCATCAGCATGAAGTGTGACATTCACAAGAGTAGCATGGCCGGCTAAAGCTTCATCAATAGCATTGTCTACAACCTCGTAGACCATATGGTGCAAACCTGAACCATCATCGGTGTCACCGATATACATGCCAGGACGTTTGCGTACAGCATCAAGACCTTTAAGAACTTTGATGGAAGCGGCATCATAGTCATCACCACACACTGGTGAGGTTATTTCATCACTCATAAGTTAATCCATTTCTGTATTCAGTTTGCAATATTTCATCAGCTTTTTCTGAGCTTAATGTTTTGGCCAGTTATTTATGGAATAACCACATTAAACATTTACCGTATATCAGATCTATATTCAACATCTGTCAGTACATAATAAAGAGAATGATTTTTGCATACGCAAATGATATTGTACTTTACATTGCGTTTTAGATGGAGAATAACGTCTGCAATCTGATGAAGGCAATCTCTATGGATTGTTAATTCTTGAGAAGAAACAATAGTTATTTGGATTTTTCCCTCACGCGAGAAGTGAGATATTTATTACTTCCTTAGCATGATCAATAAGAGTACATTGCAAGCTAATGAAACCAACACCTATGAATATTCTTTTTATCTGATATATAATAATTGACTTGATAAAAATATATCATTCATTTTGCATCATTTTTGTTATCACGTAGAAGGTGGTGATGAAGTTGTGTAATGATGCTCAAAGTATGTACGGTTTTATGGCTTGTGCGAGCAACAAAAACAGAATGTATTTTCTTAAAAGTGAAATTTTGTGTTTGTTCAGAAGAAAGATATAAGAGATTTTCTTAATACAGCTAAGATATTTAAGAAAAAATAAGACTGACGATGGCACAGAGATCCTTTGTTTTACATTTGTGCTAAAAAGCGCTTTTCTCCAGAATTGCTTTCTTTTGTGCGTTTATTTGATTTGAGAAGGTTGGTACCAAAATTCTGTGCCGCTATATTCTGAAACACATGTAAAAACTTTTCAGTTTTTGACAGTTTAAAAAAACACCAGCCATTTTAATTTATTAAAAGTATCAGATGTTTCAGTTAAGTGCCTTAAATAATATTGTGACGAGGTAAGTTGTATTTTAACCCTGAAAAATCAGGGGGAGGGGAAGATTTTGAAAATAAATAAACCTATAGATCTGGTAAATGCTCTTGTGAGAGTCCTCTTTATAATATGGGAAGTCCTCTTTCCATCCTTCGCAAAGGCTGAAACAGTTGGGAGGTTACCTTCTTTTTTTGATTCGCATGAGCATTTACTACCACCTGATACAACGGGTATAACCCGTTTGCGTTTTGTAACAACTTTTGATTTTCCTCCTTTTAACTTTCTTGACAAAACAGGACGCCTTGCAGGCTATAATATTGATTTGTTGCGTGCTATTTGTGCAAAATTAAACCTAGAGAAATTCTGTGAAGTGGAAGTTGTTCCTTGGGAAGAACTCGTAGACCATGTTAAAGGTGGTGGAGCAGAAGTGATCATCGCTGGTTTAAAAGAAACACTTAAAACGCATCAAGATCTTGTTTTTACAAAAACTTATCTGCGCTTTCCTGCTCGATTTGTTGCCTCTCAATCTGTGAAGCTCGATGAACCAATAAGCGATAAACTTGCACATTTAAACAGTGGATTTTTGCTAAAGAGTGCTCATGAAAAACTGTTTCATAGTTATTTTCCTGAAGCCAAAGGGCAAGGATTTAAGAATAGAACAGAGCTCTATAAAGCGCTACAGGATCATAAAATTGATCTTATTTTCGATGATGGATTTAGTTTATCTTTATGGCTCAATAATCCAAAATCTGTTGATTGCTGCCATTTTACTGGGGGTGCTTATATGGCTCCACAGTTATTGGGTGAAGGAATGCGAATTGCCGTTGCAAAAAAGAATGCAAAATTGGTTGGTGTGCTCAATTATGCTCTGAAATCACTAGAAGATGATGGCAAACTTGCAGAGCTTTATCTACGTTATTTCCCAATTAGTTTTTACTGACGAATGCTTTAAAGAAACATTTTTCATTGTTTTCAAGTTCATTTCATGACGACGTTTGTGAAGAGTATAACATAAAATTCATTAGAGACCATCATCTTGATGCTTATGAAAGTACAAACCGGTAGCATCATAATATTTGTCAACTTTCATCGCTTCTCTTGCATTGAGATGGTTCATAAGAGGTATATTTACTCCTTTTTAAAGCGATGTTTATCCACCTGCCAACCCCATTTGTGATGTGTAAGAGAATGGTTTCATTTGATTCAACATAAACAGGTTTGAAATGAGAGAATCTTACCGTATTTTGGACTCTTATTCAGCATGTAAAACGATAAATTCTCTTTATAATCAATATATTGCATATTTTATTTAGGCCAGAGTTTTTAATCTTTCAGTGCCTAGGCGATAGGAAATAGCTTCTGCGAGATGATGGCGTGAAAGATGGTCTGATTCTTCAAGATCAGCAATAGTGCGTGCAACTTTGAGAATACGATGATAGGCACGTGCAGAAAGGTGCATCTTTTCACTCACATCCCGTAACAGTATAGCCGCCTTTTGATCAGGAATAGCAATTTGTTCAATGATTTTAGCAGGACAATCGCCGTTGGTACGAATATGGTCAAGCCCTAGTTTAGTAAAACGTTTAGTTTGAATAGCACGACACCGTGCGACACGTTTTGCAACAGCGCTGCTTTTTTCTGATTGTTCTGGTTGCATAAGATCCATGGCTGTTAAAGCAGGAACATCAATGCGTAAATCAATTCGGTCAAGCAGGGGACCAGAAATACGAGACTGATAATCGATTTGACAGCGTATTCCTTTAGCACAAACATGTCCTTTTTCACCTGCCATACCACATCGACAAGGGTTCATTGCAGCAATGAGTTGGATACGGGCAGGGTAGCTGATATGATGGTTAGCACGGGCGATAACACATTCTCCGCTCTCTAAAGGTTGACGAAGAGAATCAAGAACCTGTGGGGAAAATTCAGGTAACTCGTCAAGAAATAAAACGCCATTATGTGCAAGTGAGACTTCTCCTGGTCGTGCTTTAAGGCCACCACCAATCATTGCTGCCATGGAAGCAGAATGATGTGGGGCACGAAAGGGGCAGTGGAGAGAAATGGTATTATGGACTGTTTCTCCTGTAATAGAAGCGATCAAAGAAACATCTAAGAGCTCACGGCTGTCAAGCGGTGGTAAAATGGAAGGTAAGCGTTGAGCTAACATAGACTTTCCTGCACCAGGGGGACCTACAAACAAAAGGTTATGTCGTCCAGCTGCGCAAACTTCTAACGCACGTTTGGCAGTTTTTTGTCCTTTAATTTCGCAAAGATCTGGAAGCTCAGTTTGAATTGTATATTGGCGTGGTTGTGGGCGTTTTTGTATTTGGGTTCCTTTAAAATGATTGACCATGGTGAGAAGAGTCTCAGGTGCGAGAATGTTCATTTCTGCATTTGCCCATGCTGCTTCAGGTCCGCATGGGTGAGGACAAATAAGCCCTTTATCAAGTGATAAAGCTGTCATTGCAGCTGGTAAAACACCATTGACGGCTGTAATTGACCCATCCAGCGATAATTCTCCTAAAATGATGTAATCTTGCGCTACATCAGGAGGAAGAATCTCCATAGCAAGCATTAAGCCTACGGCAATTGGCAAATCATAATGTGATCCCTCTTTAGGTAAATCAGCTGGTGCAAGATTAATGGTAACCCGTTTGTTAGGCATAGAAAGCCCGCAAGCACGGAGAGCTGCTTGCACGCGTTCACGACTTTCTGCGATTGCTTTATCTGGCAATCCAACTATAGCCATCCCTATTTTACCAGAGGAAATCATAACCTGTACATCAACAGGTACCGCTTCTAGACCGCGAAAAGCAACAGTTGTAACACGCGCGATCATCAGTTTTTCCCCCCTTTTTAACTTGGAAGAAACAATCATATCTGCGCATAAAAATCAAGAAGTGTCCGTATGGTTTTTTGGGGTGAGAGATCTATATACATGTCCAAGTTTTTGTAATGCAATCATGGATAGTAATTTGCACAAATTTAACCATGATAATATGCGGCGAAATAAAACGTTTATAATGCGCTAAATGAATATGCTAGGAAAAAAGAGTGGAGCTGTTTGTGTTGCACAGCAGTGTAGCACTTCTTGAATATAAGGGGGGATGGCGTTATGTCTTTCAAGAAAAAAGTGTTATTTGATGTGAGCAAACGTATGAAATATTGCAAGTAGATATATTTATCTTTTTTGTTTGATGTTATTTATAAAGATGTAAATGTACTAAAGGTATCTGATTTGATGATATGTCGGACACGGATTTTGTTAAAATCAGGAATCATGCGCAGTGTATTTATAGCTCTATGCTTTGTTTTTGCTTTTCCGCAGCCGCTTGCAGCATTTGAGTTTTTAGGTATTCCTCTTTTTGGTCAAAAAAAACCAAATTCCTCTTCTAATATTGGCGGTACAGAGAAATTTTATAAAGTTGATGTCGTTGCATCACCAGGTGCACCGCCAGAAGGTGTTAAAATAGTTAAGGCTGTATCTTCCCTTGTTGCTGATAAAGATAAAGCCTTATCTAGTTCTTCTGGTTTGTTGGCTAAAGCCCGTTCGGATTATCGGGCAATTCTTTCTGCTCTTTATGCTGATGGACGCTATGGTGGTGTTATTAGTATTAAGATTAATGGTTTGGAAGCTGCTGATTTGAGTCCCATGACTCAACTCCCAGCACAATCCAACATTGTTATTACGATTGATGCCGGTCCACGATATGTTTTTAGTGTTGCAGGTATTGATAAAGTTGCTCCATTCGTAAAATATAAAACCAATAAATTGCACACGATTGAAGAGTTGGGCTATAAAGTTGGAGCTGTTGCTAAATCTGAAACCATTCTTAAAGCAGAAAGATGGGCGCTTGAAGGATGGCGTCGACAAGGTTATGCTAAAGCTAAAATTATTAACAGTGAAGTGATTGCTGACCATGCTGCACGTCTCATTGATGCGCAGATTGCGGTTGATCCTGGACGAGAGGCTTATTACGGTCCTTTAAGTGTGCGTAACATTAGTAAGAAGCCACGCGTAGATTCAGCTTACATCGCATGGATGACAGGATTAAAGCTAGGTCAAAAATACGATTCTAATGCATTGGCTAAGGCTAATGAACGACTTGCACGACTTGACGTTTTTCGTGCTGTAAATCTACGTGAGGCTGATGCAATTAATCCTGATGGTAGTTTACCGCTTACCCTTGTTGTACAAGAACGTAAGCCACGACGTTTCGGTGTTGGTGGTAGTTATTCAACATTAGATGGTGCGGGTTTTGAATCTTACTGGATGCATAAAAATCTTTTTGGCCATGCAGAACTTCTTAAAATCGAGACAAAAATAAGCGGTGTCGCCAGTCATAAGAAGCAATCTTATAATTTCAAAAATTTTGATTATCTTTTCGGAGGTACATTTATAAAGCCTGGTGTACTTACTCCTGATACGGATTTCAGAACAGAATTAAAAGTGCAGCAAGATGTCTTAGATAATTACATGACAAAAGCCATCAGAGGAAAATTGGGTATTACGCACATCTTCAATAGTGATTTATCGGGGCAGGTTGCTGTAGAAGTTTCTAATGGTTATTCACGTGATGTCTATTTGGGGAGCCGTAATTTTACAACAATTGGGTTACCGAGTGGTTTGATTTATGATAGTCGTGATAATAAGTTCAATGCGACGAAAGGTTTGTATGGTGAAGCGATTGTTGAACCTTTTTATGAAATGCGCTTTAGCAGTTTTGTGACAAAAATGACTGTGGAAGGACGTTCTTATTGGACGTTGGATGAAAAGGATCGTTTTATTTTTGCAGCGCGGGCAAAGCTTGGTACGATTGTTGGGAGCGATGCAGCATATGTACCTTCAGATACTCTCTTTTTTGCTGGTGGTGGCGGATCTGTTCGCGGTTATGCGTATCGCAATATTGGTATCAAAACAGAAAATAATGCTGTTATTGGTGGGCGGGCGCTTGTTGAGGGTTCGGCAGAATTACGTCTTTCTTTAAATGATAAGATAGGGTTTGTCGGTTTTCTTGATGGAGGTCTTGTAGGAGAAAAGGCGCATTTTGATTTTTCTCAAAAAATTAAATGGGGAGCTGGTATTGGAAGCCGTTATATGACAGGCCTCGGTCCTTTACGGATTGATTTAGCCTTTCCTCTTAAGCGAGAAAAAGGTGATCCTCGCGTTGGTTTTTATGTGGGTATAGGGCAAGCATTTTAATGAAAAAAAGTGTGCGTTTATTGATTTTCTTATCTGGACTTTTTTTTCTTCTGGTGAGCACTTTTGTTTTTACGCAGGGAGGCAAGACAGCTGCTAGCGAAGTCACAGCGGATGATCGTTCATGGTTTGTCTCTTTAATTGAACGCAGACTTTCAACGCCTAATCGGCAAGTTCGTTTACATAATATGCAGGGGACCTTGTCTTCTCAAACGTCAATTGATGCCATTACCGTTAGTGATAAAAAGGGTGTTTGGCTTAAAATTACCAATGCTAAAATGGATTGGAATCGCTTATCGTTGCTTAAGGGGCGCATAGATATTAACCAGCTTTCGGTAGAACGGATTACGTTTTTACGCAAACCATATGGGTCTACCCTTATTTCTTCTATTGAAGCGAGAAAATTCTCTCTTCCAAAATTGCCACTTGCCATTTCTATCAATACGCTTACGGCTAAACATGTGGCGTTTGAACAGAACCTTTTTGGTTTTTCTGCTGATGTGTCGTTAAAAGGACACCTGACTTTGGCTAATGGTGACTTTGATGTTGATATAGCAGCGCACCGTTTAGATGCACCAGGTTCTTTTTCTGTTCTAACAAAGATATCCGATAGTGACCGTACAGCTAAAATTGATATTTCTGCTGATGAACCGAAAAATGGCATTGTGGCTAATATTCTTCACATTGAAAAGCGCCCTGCATTAAATCTTGCTATTAAAGGTGAGGGTACTTTTGATGATTTGCTTGTCAAACTTTATTTAGAGGCAGATCATCACCCTATTTTAGATGGCAATGTTGTTCTTGCAAGTATTTCAGAAGGACAGAGTTTTTCTACTAAACTGGTGGGTACGCTTGGCCTTTTAATGCCTCCTCAATATCGTAATCTCTTCGAATCTGATGTCATGCTGGAAACAGAGGCAAGGGTGACAAGAGAAGGTGTAACGCATCTTGATCGTATGGTCATTCAAGGGAAAGCAATGAATGTTGTGGCCAATGCTGAAATAACAGCAGATGGATTTTTACGTCGGCTTTTTATTGATGGTAAAATGACGCTTGATAAGGAAGAGGAGTCTGCGCATCTACCAGTATCAGAAGCACCAAAGCATGCGGATAATCTTGCTTTAACCATTGACTATGGCCGCGAAGGGCAACAATCCTGGAATGGACGCCTTGTTGTACATCATTTGAGCAATCAAAATATTCATATTCGTGATGCAATTTTTGATATGGGGGGAGTGAGCGAAAATCTTGATGATGCAGCTTCTCGTCATGTTGGTCTTCAGGTTAATGGAACGCTTCAGGGGGTTACAAAGACAAAGGGTGTGTTGGCAGAAAATTTAAACCAAACGGTTCATGTGCATCTAGATACTGATATTATTTCTAGAAAACCAGTTTTGATTCATGATTTTAGTGTTACAGCTCAAGGTTTTTCTGCTTGGTTAAGAGGAACAATGGACCATTTTGTTTTTACAGGCAATCTTGGTTTAAAAGCACAAACATTTGCTCCCTTGGGCCTGTTAAGTGAACAACCACTTTCTGGTAGTGCAGATATTAAAGCCGAAGGAACAATTGGTTTAATGAGTGGCACTTTTGATCTTGTGTTATCAGGAATGGCCAACAATATGAAAATAGGCGTGGAACCTTTTGATCGTTTATTCAAGGGAAATCTTACGCTTTCAGGTGGCGCTGCTCGAAACACGATGGGTTTAGTTTTACGTCGTTTGGATCTGAAAAATCAATATGCGAACATAAAGGCCGATGGACGTTTTTCAAGTGAGAGCGCTAAGATGGATATATTTGCTCAAGTATCTGATCTTGCCATGTTGGATCCGAGGATAAGTGGTGCTCTCACAATCCAGAGTGCTGCCAGAGGAAAAAACGGTCGTATAACGCTTAACACACGTGCCCATGTTGCGGAAGCGTTTTTGGTAGGCAAAAAACTTGAGAATACAACATTTGTTATCAATACAGTGGTGGATAATACATCGCCAATTGCTTCTTATTTAACAGGCTTTGTAGAAGGTGAAGGAACTTTCGCTGAAAAGCCATTGCATGTATCTGCTTCGTTTGGGGAAGCCAATCAGAGTCGAAAGCTTCAAAATATCAATATTAAAGGAGGGAACGCGAAGATAACCGGTAATCTTTCTCAAACACTTGAGGGTTTTGTGACAGGAGCTTTGCATATTGACGCTGACGATATTTCAGTGCTTTCTGCATTGTTTTTGCAGGAAGGTGGTGGAAAAGTAAAAGGAGATTTTGTTTTTGATCAACACAATGGCAGACAAAAAGCCAATATGAAAGCACATGTTGATCGTTTTAGTTTTGCAAAGAATAAAATTAAGAAGTTAGAAGTCAAAGGTGATATATTTGATCCCTTCGGCACGGCACAGTTTGAAGGCTTTATTAATGCGGAGCATATCCAAACGCCTTTGATGATGGTTAATCGTTTAAAGGCCAACGCCAATGCCAACGATGGGCAAACAGTTTTTACTGTTCAAGCAATGCTGCACAATAATATAAATGCAAAGCTTTCTGGTCGTGTCATTACGCAAGGACTTCCAGCAGACATGAAACGAGAAGTACATATTGAAACTCTTGACGTGAAACAATCCAGTTTTCATGCAATATTGCCTAAACCAGCTACAATTGTTTTTGATAAAGATGGGATAGTGGTCAATAAATTAGGACTTTCTGTCAATGGCGGCAATGTTGTCCTTGCGGGTAACTTTTACGATACCCTTAATTTGCATCTTATAATGAATGCTCTTCCTGTTGCTTTAGCTAATCTATGGAAACCTGATCTTGGAGCTGCTGGTACTTTAACAGGGCAGGTTATGATTCGGGGTCATTTAAAGAAGCCTTATATGACCTATGATATAAAAGGTGAGGGGCTGACGACAGCTATTTTTCAAGATAAAAAAATAATGCCTTTTGTGCTTTCTGCTACAGGTAAAACAGTAGACAAAATTCTTACTGTAAATGCAAATTTAACGGGAGAAGGGATACAAGCGCAAACACAGGGCACTGTATCTTTAGATAAAAATAAACTTGATCTCCATATTAATTTGCAAGATTTATCTGCGCGGTTGGTTAATAGTTTTATTGAAGGGCAAGCGTTAGAAGGAACGGTAAGAGGCAAGGTCGATATTGGTGGAACAATGAATGATCCATCTGCTCATTTTGAGCTTTCTAGTCAAAACTTGACCGCTATGACGCATAAAGGACTTATGTCGATCAATATGAATACCCGCGGTTCTTACAAAAAATCGACTTTTCATATTGAGAATATGATAGCAACTGGAGATAAAGGATTAGATCTCTCCATAAATGGGCCTATTTCTTTCAATGGTTCAGAGGCAAAATTGAATGTTAAAGGGATAATACCTCTTGCTTTTATTGATCTCTTGTTAGCTAAGCGCGGTGCGCATATGACGGGTACAGCCAGAATTGATGCAACTCTTAATGGTGAATTATTTAAGCCACAGTTGGTAGGGCATCTTTCTATAGCCGATGGTAGCTTTTTTGATTCAAAAACAAATTTAGGATTAAAAAATATAAGAATTGAAGGTAAATCGAATGGCGATCATATTCTTATAGAGAAAGCTTCAGCTTCTTCATCTGAGGGGGGATCAATTTCTGCTTCAGGCCGTATCTCTCATGATCTAGAGACAGATTTGGTACTTCATCTTGATCACGCCAATTATAATGATGGTTCTATGATTCTTGCAACGTTGTCCGGTAAGATGACAATGACGGGTCATTTTTTAAGTAACCTTGTTATTGGTGGTGATGTCATCGTTGAAAAAGCTGAAATTCTTGTTCCCGATCATTTTCAGAACGCAAAATTTCTTGATATTAAAAATAGGAATTTAACTAAATCGATTCAAAAAACGCTCGAACGTGCTGATGTTAAAATCACTACCAAAACGCGTGATATCTCTCAAGAGTCTTCATCTGTTGTGTTTTCAGATATGCGTATTACGGCACACAATCAGTTTTTTGTACGGGGGAGAGGGTTAGATACCGAACTGGGAGGACGCATTAACTTAGCAGGACCCTTGAATGATGTCCATCCAGTTGGTGAGTTTCGGATGATTCGTGGACGTTTTGATATTCTTTCACAGCGCCTTAATTTTGATCAAGGACAAGCGAGTTTTAGCGGTAACCTTAATCCTACGGTTTATTTTGTGACCAACAATAATAGTGGTGATATTCGCGTTACTGTAACTGTAAGTGGAACGATTGATAATCTTGATATTAATTTTTCTTCACAACCGAATTTGCCACAGGATGAAGTTTTAGCGCGTTTGATTTTTAATCGTTCTCTTAACGAATTATCACCATTTCAAATTGCTCAACTTGCGGCAGCGGCAGCTGAACTTGCAGGTGCTTCTAATACGTCTTTATTAAATGCATTACGGACTAAAATTGGTCTTGATGATCTTGATGTTATCGTTGATGAAAAGGGTAATACGGGCTTGCGTGTTGGACGTTACATACACAATAACGTTTACTTAGGTTTTGAGGCGGGGTCAGATGGGACGACGAAGGGAACAATTAATTTGGATATTTCACGTCATCTTAAAGCTAAAGGTGCCATAGGGAATGAAAAGAATTCTAGTGTTGGCCTATTTTATGAAAAAGACTATTAAGGATTGAAATTTTTAGAATTCAATCGCTTAGAACATTTGCTTTTTGAATTGGATGTGATGAAGCTTTTTGTAAAAGCCATTTTCTTTTGCTAGCAATTCTTTCTGGGTGCCTTGTTCAATCAGTTGCCCATTTTGGATTACAACGATTTTATCAGCGCGAACGATTGTTGAAAGGCGATGGGCGATAACAATAGTTGTACGCCCTTTAGTGAGTTGATGAAGTGCTTCACTAATTTGGGCTTCTGTATGTGAGTCCAAAGCGCTTGTTGCTTCATCAAGAATCAAGATCTCGCTATCATGAAGCATTGCTCTGGCGATGGCGAGTCGTTGTTTTTGTCCACCTGAAAGCTTACTGCCATTATCGCCTATCTGTGTGTCATAACCGTTTGGCAACTCCATAATAAAGTCATGAGCATTGGCTGTTTTTGCTGCTTTTATAATGTCTTTATCACTGGCATCTTTTTTTCCAAGTCCAATATTATATTTAACAGTTCCTTGAAAGAGAAAAGTATCCTGCCCTACATAGGCCATAAGGTTTCGAAGGGAGCGAAATGTAGTGTAGCGGATGTCTTGACCATTGATCAATACGCGTCCGTGTGTAGGGTCATAAAGGCGCATAATAAGGTTGATAAGAGTTGATTTTCCTGAACCAGAGGGTCCCACCAATGCTGTCATTTTCCTAGGCTCTATTTCTAGATTGATGTCTTTTAACACCATCTGGTTATCCGTATATGCGAAAGAAACATGTTCGAAACGAATAGCCCCTTGCGTTTTATCCAGATCTTTAGCTTCTTTATGCTCTATCAATGTAAGGGGAGTGTCGAGTATTTCAAACATTGTACGGATATTGACTAAGCCAGATTCAATTTTAACACGTACATTTGCTAACCTTTTTGCAGGTTCGTAAGCTAGAAGTAAAGCGACAATAAAAGACATCAATTCACCTTGAACGCCTGCACGTTGGTTTGCAAGGTAACCGGAAAAACAGATAATACCTGCGATGGCGACGCCAGCGAGTGTTTCCATAATTGGATTTGTAATGGCTTCAAGTTTTGCAATACTATTTGCTTGTTTTTCAACATCACAAATGGCTTGATTCATGCGTTTTTTCATCAGTTCTTCTAATGAAAAGGCTTTAATGACCCGAATACCAATAGTACTTTCTTGCACAATTTTGATAATTTCACCGAGCGAAAGAAGTTCTTTTTCCACAAGGCTACGAACACGTTTTAACGCCATTCGAACACCAAAAAAAGCCAGTGGCCCTACTATTAATGTAATAGTGATTAACGCAAAATTTTGAATAAACATAACAAGTAGCAGACCGCTAACGGAGAGCAAATCACGTACAAAGGTTGTGATAATGGTATCAATGACATTACGGGCTGCTGTCGCGTTATGGGTCACACGGACAAGAAGATCGGATGAAGTATT
Source organism: Bartonella gliris (assembly GCF_045277155.1). Lineage (GTDB taxonomy): Bacteria > Pseudomonadota > Alphaproteobacteria > Rhizobiales > Rhizobiaceae > Bartonella > Bartonella gliris. Next base: position 1,284,351 of record NZ_CP123962.1, on the reverse strand, counting down.
ATTTTGGTAAAAGGAGACTCCCTGTTCCATAAGGCGCGCATAGATTTTGCGTTGTTGTTCAGCAACGATACTGTTGCCTGCTTTGCTTAGAAAATAAATTTGGGCAAAAGTCGCAATCCCTTTGAGAATAAAAATGCAAGCAATGATGCTAGACACCAAAACAATCATACTAAAGTTTTGCGCATCAATAATATAATTGACAACATCACGCATCATCCATGCGCTGGCTGCAGTTGTGCAGGAAATGATAATCATTGAAAAAATAGCTGCACTGTACCAATGCACATGTTTATGAAAATTTTCTCGTAAAAGACGAATGATAAGCTGTTTATCAAAAGAGGAAATTTGTTTTTTGATCATACAGCGCTTCTATATACTATCATTGTTGTATGCAAGACCGAGGCACTCTTTCAATTAAAGACGTTTAACTTTTTTATAAAGAAGTGCCCTCCTAGAGAGAGATGAGTTCATGATACCCACCACTTTCAAGAAGCACTACAACAATCATATGCAGTGCTCTTAAAATTACATTCATACGCTTACTTTAGGTAAGTTGTGCGCTATCGCTGTATTGCGCTCTCTGTTATTTCAATAAAAAATCATTTAGGCGCTATCACCATCATCATTTGACGGCCTTCGAGTTTTGGCTCAGATTCGATCTTAGCAATCTCACTTGTATCTTCCTTAACCCGCTGAAGAAGTTTCATTCCAAGATCTTGGTGCGCCATTTCACGACCGCGAAAACGTAAAGTAATCTTCACTTTATCACCGTTACCAATAAAGCGATGAACAGCCCTCAGCTTGACTTCATAATCATGAATATCAACATTTGGACGCATCTTAATTTCTTTGATCTCAATGATTTTTTGTTTTTTGCGTGTTTCAGCCGCTTTTTTTTGGGTTTGATATTTCAGTTTTCCTAAATCGACAATTTTACACACGGGAGGGTCTGCATTTGGTACAATCTCAACCAAATCAAGCCCAACATCTGCAGCCATAGCAAGTGCTTCTTGTGTTGAAACAATCCCCTGATGTTGTCCCTCATCATTGATGAGTTGAATGCAGGGAACCCGAATATCCTGATTTGAACGTGGCCCATCTTTCTGGGTGGGTGTCATTTTAAACGGTCTGCGAATGGTTTATGCTCCTTAATTTGATTCATCTACTACACCCTATTTAATATACAATTATATACGGAAAAACAACTAGAATTCGTTTCATTATTTGATTTATGGTTTTGAGACTTGACTTGGAAGATAGAGCTTTTTCTTTTATAAGTAAGAATGTTGCATGGAGGAGGAATAATAATGGACCAAAATATTTCTTGCCAATTTTTTCAATTTGAAGAAACTGCACTTGCAGTACGTCATCGCAAAGGCTCTCGCTCTCCTGGTTTGGTTTGGCTTTCGGGTTACCAAGCTAATATGCTGGGGAGCAAGGCGATAATGGTTGACGGTTTTGCTCAAAAGAATGACTTATCCTGTTTACGTTTTGATTATTCTGGCCATGGAGAATCTGAGGGGGATTTTTTTCAAGGGACGATTTCACGTTGGGTTAAGGAAAGTTTAGCAGCTTTTGAAACCTATTGTGAAGGACCACAAATTTTGATTGGTTCTTCTATGGGGGGGTGGATTGCTCTCAAGCTTGCTTTGATGCTTGCGCAAAAAAATAGGATGCTTGCAGGTATGGTGTTGATTGCACCGGCACCTGATTTTACGCAAACATTGGTGGAATCAGAGTTAGGGCCGGAAGAATGGAAAATTTTGGAAGAAAAAGGATATATTGAGCGGCCTGCAGTTGGTGATGAAGAGCCGATGCCCTTTACAAAAGCATTGATTGAAGATGGGCGCAACAACTGCGTCATGAAAGGATGCATTGATGTTGGCTGTCCAGTCCATATTTTACAGGGGATGGAAGATGAGGATGTACCCTATCAGCACACATTGACTTTACTTGATCATTTGCCTTTACACGATGTAACACTGACACTCGTTCGTGATGCAGATCATCGGTTTTCGCGTCCGCAAGATTTGGATTGCTTAGAAACAGTATTGAAATCGTTGATTGATCGGATTAATGCAGGATAAGAGTCAAATTCATTGATGATGAAGACATAATGCATGAGTGTTTACGAGCAGTCCTTTATTTTCTCTGATCGCATTGTGCCTCTGCACGTGCGCGAACATAAACACGCGCGCCGTTTCACATTACGTATTGATGCGAGCCGACAGGGCATTTATTTAACAACACCGCCCGCGACAAGTCTTTGTTCGGTTCAGGGGTTCATTGAAAAGCACCGATCTTGGATTGAGGCACGCCTTGCTTGCGTACAAGTTTCTCATGAAAGTGCTTATCTCAAAGAAGGTACAACGATTCCTTTATTGGGTGTTACACATACTATAAGACATAGAGAAGGGCGTGGAGTAACTGAAATTGTTGCAGGTAATGCGGGAAAAGAACCACAAATTATCGTTTATGGTCATTTGGAATATTTGCCAAGGCGTGTTTCTGATGTTTTAAAAAAACAGGCTGAAATCATTATAACACCATTGGTAAAAAGTTATGCGCATAAAATAGGGCGTGAGGTTAAATCAATCCGCTATAAAGATACCAAAAGTCGTTGGGGATCTTGTTCAGTAGATGGGCGCCTCTCTTTTTCATGGCGTCTTGTTATGGCGCCAAAAGAAGTTTTTGAATATGTTGTTGCGCATGAGGTAGCCCATCTTATCGAAATGAATCATGGACCAAGATTTTGGACTCTTTGTGAAAAACTTTGTCCCAACAGTAAAGTGTATCGTACTTGGTTAAAAAAAAATGGTCATATGTTGCAAACGATCAATTTTCATTCATATCGGTTGGAGATATGAAAAAAAACCTTTAAGAAAGCAATATTAATGGAACTTTTTGTATAACATTTCATTATGTATATGTTTTGTCATGCATGGTGAGAAACCATTGAAGCCTCAGCATGATTGTCTTCCCCTGCGTTATCTGCTGAGTGTCTTCAATGTTTTTGCTTTATCTTTTTTGTAATTTAGCTTAATAATTTCTGATAACTCTTAAATTCAAATTGGAAGAGCGTCTATGACTGTTCTTACAGATCCACTTAAGCTATCACAGGCGCTTATCCGTTGTCCTTCTGTTACGCCTCATGAAGCGGGTGCCTTATCAACTTTGGAAAAAATTCTAAAAGAGATAGGGTTTAATGTTGAGCGTCCCATTTTTAGGGATAAAGATACAGAAGATGTTGAAAATCTTTATGCAAAAATGGGGAAAGAAGGACCGCATCTTATGTTCGCTGGTCACACGGATGTAGTGCCACCAGGTGAGTTGGAAAATTGGACCTATCCTCCTTTTGAGGGTGTGGTAGATCAAGGGAAATTATACGGACGGGGTGCTGTTGATATGAAGGGCGGGATCGCTTGTTTTATTGCGGCTCTGGCTCGGACTCTTGAAAAACAGCCCATTAAAGGAATGGTAAGCCTTTTGATCACTGGTGATGAAGAAGGTCCTGCACTTAACGGTACGGTAAAACTTCTAAAATGGGCAGAGCAAAAAGGTGAAAAATGGACTGCAGCCCTTGTGGGAGAACCAACAAGCGTAAAAACTGTTGGTGATGTGATCAAGATTGGTCGCCGAGGATCACTTTCTGGTATTATTACAGTTAAAGGCTGCCAAGGCCATGTTGCTTTTCCTGAGCGGGCAGCTAATCCATTACCTTTAGCAAGTAAGCTTATTCAAGCGTTGACACAAACTGCTTTAGATCAGGGAACGGAAAATTTTCAACCCAGTAATTTGGAATTAACAACCATTGACACGGGGAATCCGGCAGTGAACGTTATTCCAGCGCAAACAACAATTCGTTTTAATGTACGCTACAACGATCTTTGGACAAAAGAAACGCTTATGACAGCAATTGAAAAGCGTCTTGCTTCAGTGCAATCAAAGGATAATAATAATCAATTACCTTGTTATCAGCTTGAATGGGTGCAAAGTTTAGGAAGTGTTTTTTTGACCAAAAATGATAACCTCATTAAAACTTTGTCAAAGGCGATTGAGAGTGTGACAGGGAATATGCCGGAATGCTCAACTTCAGGAGGCACTTCGGATGCACGATTTATCAAGGATTATTGCCCAGTAGTTGAATTTGGTTTACCGGGGCAAACTATGCACATGGTGGATGAGTGTGTAGCGCTTGATGCAATCGAAAACCTCACTTCTATTTATGAACGTTTCATTGTTGATTTTTTTTCTTAGAGAAGCAATCTCTTTTGAATGTGATGGCAGGTTGAAATTAGGAGCGGTTTAGTTTGCTAGTTGGCTGATAATGTAGTCAAGAAGAATGCGTCCTTTTCTGGTCACTTTTAAGCGCTGGTTTTCTACTATTTCTACAAGCCCTTGTTGTTGTAAATCGATAAGTTTTTCCATTGGTAAGCTATTGGGGCTTAAATTTTCATAGCGTGTAAGATCCAAACCTTCACAAAGACGCAAGCCCATGAGGAGCATTTCGTTTGCTTGTTGTACTGTGGTTAATTGTTCTGTCTCAATACAACCATGTCCGGTAGTTTCTACCAATTCGAGCCAATGTTCAGGATATTTTTCATTTATTGTGACATAGCGTTCATAGTTTTCAGTTTGAGGTGAAGATACTTTTGAACAAGCAGAGAAATTATTCAGCGGGTGTTCGATAAAACGTCCATGTGCTCCTGGTCCAAAACCTGCATATTCATGATAACGCCAGTAAAGAAGATTATGCGCTGATTCGGCACCGGGAATTGCATGATTTGAGATCTCATAGGCTGGAAGTCCGTGCAGTGAAGTTATTTCTTGGGTAAGATGATACAGATCTGCAGCGAGTTCTGATGCGGGGAGGATAAGTCTTCCTGCGGCATGAAGCCGTTTAAAGGCGGTTCCTTCTTCGATAGTCAGTTGATAAAGAGAAAGATGGTCTGCTGCCAGATCAATGGCTTGGAAAAGTTCATATTTCCATTGTTGGAGTGTTTGTTCGGGGCGTGCATAAATGAGATCAAAAGATAAACGTGGAAAGATTTTTCGTGCTAAGGCAATAGCATGAAGAGCCTGCTTCACATCATGGAGACGACCAAGTTGTCGTAGTGCTTTATCATTAAGCGCTTGTACACCTAGGGACAAACGGTTAACTCCTGCCGCACGATATCCGCGAAAGCGTTCTGCTTCCACACTGGATGGGTTGGCTTCAAGTGTAATTTCAGCTTTATCATTGACTGTCCACTTTTTTGCAATCGCTTCTAATAAGGCATTAACAGTTTGAGGAGTCATAAGAGAGGGGGTCCCCCCACCAATAAAAATACTCGTAATATGACGTGGACCTATTTTATGATATTGTGTTTCTATTTCGCGTTCAAAAGCGGCTACAAAACGTGGTTGATCAACCCCATTTACGCGAACATGTGAATTAAAGTCACAATAGGGGCATTTGGCAGCGCAAAAAGGCCAATGAATGTAAATACCAAAAGCTTCATTCATGAGAGTACCAGAAGATTTTCTGCCAGAAGCTTGAAAGCACGTGCACGATGCGAGAGAGGTGTTTTATCGTTGAGTTTCCAGCCATGTTTTTGCTCTGTTGTCATTTCGCCAAAGGTATTTTTATATCCATCTGGTAAAAAAATGGGATCAAAGCCAAAACCTTTATCGCCGCGTGGAGGCCAAATAAATGTACCTTCAACGTATCCGCGGAAATAATCAGCATGAGCATCGGGCCATGCAATGCAGATAACCGATATAAACCGACATTTTCTCTGGATTTTTTCATAAGCTCCGATTTTTTGGAGTTCGTTTTCTATTTTTTGCATAGCTTTTGAATAATTACGTGTGCCATCGGGTTGAAGAGCGAGGTCAGCTGTATAAACACCTGGTGCACCACCCAATGCATCCACTTCTAAGCCTGAATCATCAGAAAGAGCAGGAAGTCCTGTATTTTTTGCGGCTGCAAAGGCTTTGATATAAGCATTTTCTTCAAACGTTGTTCCTGTTTCTTTTGGTTCAGGCAATCCAAGCTCTTTTGCTGATTGTATTTTTAGGTCGAAGGGGGTGAGCAATGTATTAATTTCATGTAATTTGCTGGTGTTATGTGTAGCAATGACGAGTTTTTTGTTTGTTATGCTTCTCATTATATATTTCTCCAAAATAAAAAGAGGGTAGCTATTTTTTATGCTAAAAACCAGCTTGAACGATCGTATAATATAAGTTCTGTCGATTTTAGGAGACACAATTTTTTTGAATGTTTATTCATATTCCGTTTAAATGAAATCTTACCTATTTTATGAGGAGAATGATTGGAAAGACATATAAAAGTATCTTTCTTTTTAATGATAGCATTTTTTTTATGATAAATATGTATTATGCTTTCGCACTGCTTTAGACTATTTGACCAAACCTTGGCAAAACTTATATAAGAAGAGAGTATTTTTAAAGTAGTGAAACAATTGTGATGAAGCGCAAACCTATTGATAATGAACTAAAATATCTTGATGAGCGTTCACGTGATATCTTTCGTCATATCGTTGAAGCCTACCTTAATGATGGTGAGCCTGTGGGATCACGAAATCTTTCACGGCTTTTGCAACAGACATTATCACCTGCTACAATTCGCAACGTGATGAGTGATCTTGAACATCTTGGTTTAATTTATGCACCTCATGTATCTGCAGGAAGAATGCCGACACAATCAGGTTTACGATTTTTTGTCGATGCATTTATGGAAGCGGGTGATTTGCCAACTGAGGAGCGCGAAAGTATTGAAACCCAAGTCAAGGAAGCTGGTCATGCACAATCAATAGAACATTTTCTCGTCCAAGCTAGCCAAGTTCTTTCAGATCTTTCACGTGGAGCAGGATTGGTTCTAGCGACAAAATATGAAGGGACGTTAAAGCATATTGAATTTGTGCGCCTTGATGGCGAACATGCTCTTGCAGTTTTAGTAACGCAACAAGGTGAGGTTGAAAATCGTATTGTTCATTTACCGGAAGGGGTTACCCATGCACAATTAACGGAGGCAACAAATTTTCTCAATGCCCATATTCAAGGGCGAACATTGAGTGAAGCTAAAGAGGAAATTGCACGTTTATGTTCAGAAACACGGGCTGCACTTGATCATTTGTCTCATCATCTTGTTGAAACAGGGTTAGCTCTTTGGGGGGGAGAAGGTGCTGATCATAAAATCCATCTTATAGTTCGTGGGCGGAGTAATTTGCTTGAAGATGTGAAGGCAGAAGAAGATTTAGAGCGGTTACGACACCTGTTTGATGATCTTGAAACCCGTGAAAGTATGGCGCAGCTACTTGATTTAACGGATGAAGGTTCAGGAGTACGTATCTTTATTGGTTCGGAAAATAAGTTGTTTTCGCTTTCTGGTTCTTCTTTAGTGGTGGCACCTTACTGTGATTCACAACAACGAGTCATCGGTGCTTTAGGAGTTATTGGGCCAACACGGCTTAATTACGCAAGAATCGTGCCTATGGTTGATTATACAGCTCAACTTGTCTCGCAGTTATTGCGTTAGAACAACCCAGACGATATTTTTTATAGACGCTCATTGTGTTAAGATGCGCAAATACCCCTTGATTTTTGTCTGTAAAATTTCGATATCGATAATAATAAATTTTATGAAGGAATGGAATTTTTATGTCTGAGGAAAAAAACAAATTTACTGACGCTTCATTGGAAAATCGCGATTTGAAAAAACCATCTGATCGTGATGCACTTAAACAAGCTGCCGATGAGTTTTTAAAAATGCGTAAAGCAGAAGCTCGCGCAGACGTTGAAGAGGAAGGAAATGAGTTTACTGATTCTTTGGCTGCTTTGCAGGATGAAAATAAGGAACTAAAAGATCAACTTTTACGTCTTGCTGCAGATATGGAAAACCTTCGGCGTCGTACTGCACGTGATGTGGCTGATGCAAAAGCTTATTCAATTGCTAATTTTGCACGCGATATGTTATCTGTTTCTGATAATCTCAATCGTGCTTTGGAGGCTATTCCAGAAGGGGCAAAGGAAAATGATGCTGGTCTGAAAACGCTAGCTGAGGGTGTTGAAATGACCGAGCGTGCAATGATAGCAGCGTTAGAACGTCATGGGGTGAAGAAAATTTATCCAGAGGGGCAAAAATTTGATCCTCACTTTCATCAAGCAATGTTTGAAATTCCTAATTCTGATGTTCCAGATAATACTGTTCAACAAGTTGTTCAGGCAGGTTATATCATTGGTGAACGTGTGTTACGTCCAGCGATAGTTGGTGTAACCAAAAGGGGAGCAAAGCAAGCTTCTGTTGAATCCGATACGGCATAAGCATTTCAACAAAAGCATTTGCAGCGCAAAACCACAGCATTACATATAGCAGCTTCACATTTTGAAACATTTCATCAGAAAAGGTTTTAAAGGGTGTTTTTAACACCTTTTATCCTTGAAGTGTCCAATTTCCTTTTACAACATAAGGAGCATCGCTTGAGGGAGATGGTGATAACAATAAGACAAAATGATTAATCTCAAAGGCAGGAAATGAAAAATCACCCCAAGAAGATAGATAAGGAGGAAGATCCTCAGGTTTGATATCGAGCAATCGTGCAAGAGTAATATGCGGGGTAAATTTCTTTTTATCAGGAGTTAACTTCAAAGAATTACGGATGTTTTGCATCTGTTCATGTAAAAGATTAAGGGTTTCACAAGGCTCAATGCGGACAACAAGAGAGTGGGGAGAATCTTCTGAACCAAAAACTTCGAAACCTCTCGTTTTTAGCACAAAAGGAGGAAGCTTTATTGTGTCAAAGGCACGAATAATCTCATCTGCCAAGGAGTTCTCAACTTCACCAAAAAAAGACAAAGTAATATGAAAATTTTGCGGATTAATCCACTCTGCGTTTGGCAAGCCATTTTGCAGCAATATAAGTTCTTCTGTTGTTTTTTGTGGAATCTGAAGAGCACTAAATAAACGTTGCATGGTATCTCCTTATAATTTAAAAACACCACCGCGAGCACAATGGCGGATGAATTGATAGTGGATTGCACCACAGGAATAGGGCAATCATATAGAAAAAGAATAGCTAAAAAATGGCTGCTATAATTATACCAAAGTTATAAAGCTTATGAATCTAAGATAATGGTTATGGTTTTAGAAAAGCTACATTTGTGTGAATTTACCTCGCAGAGGTATGCAGTTAGACTTTCATTATTAACACCACAAATACAGCCTAAAATAAGGAAAGTTAATGAATTTCTGATTGTCACATCATCTTTTACATTGGTCAAAAGTAGATGTAGAGCGACCTTAACATATCTCTATAAATATTTAATCATGCATGTAAACATAGTGATGGCTATAATGCTCAAACATTCAAATTGGTCACATATCAGTGGGAAAGTAAACTCATAAGAATGACAACAACACGGTGATTACAAGCATTCACGCTTATAATTATCGTAACGCCAATGCAAATGGAATATGAACACTGATATTTTTGCAAGAAAACGAGGAAGCCAATAAAAATAATTATGGGAAGAAGTCTTTTTTGGTAAAAAGTTTTAGTGCTCCTCTCCAAATTTATTGTTGATAAGTTTTTCAAGAGCATCGAGAGCGTCACTTGCTTCTGGTCCTGAAACGCGGATGGTGAGGTTACAACCAGGTGAAGCTGCTAACATCATAAGGCCCATAATTGATGAGCCACCAACAATTTTGCCATCCTTTTCAACTTCAACAATGGCGTTGAAATTGTCAACAGTTTGTACAAACTTTGCAGAAGCACGGGCGTGCAACCCACGTTTATTACAGATGTTGAAATGGCGACTTAATATACATGGGAGAGTATCTTTGGAAAGCATCGGTATTTAACTATCCGCTATTAAAGTCATACTTGGTACATTAATATATTTACGCCCCGCTTCTTGCGCTATTCTTAAAGCTTCTGATAATGAAATATCAGGACATTGCCGGATAGAAATCAATTTAATAAGCATTGGTAAATTAACTCCCGCAATCATTTCAACGCGTCCTTTTTCAATAGCAGGAATAGCTATATTTGACGGTGTTCCACCGAACACGTCTGTTAATATAATCACACCGTGATTTGTATCTGTAGAGGAAACTGCGGCTATAATATCACCTTGGCGCTGATCCATGTCATCATCAGGATAGACGCATACTGTTGCAAATTTTTCTTGTGTTCCAACAACATGTTCCACAGCATGCAAAAATTCAACAGCTAGCTCACCGTGCGTTACAAGCACGAGTCCAATCATTTTACAAAAACTCCTGTTAACTAAAGATCCGACCATATGGTGGGAAAGGTATTTTACAAGGCTTTGCTGTGCTGCCAAGAAAAATTTTCAAAAAAAGGCAAAAATAATGGTTTTTTCCCCTTTAGAAAAAGATTAGACAGATTTAGACCATATTTTCCTAAAAAAGAACGCTTCAATAGCCTGACAAACGGCTGTGCAGTCTGCTTCACGAAGGCTGGGAAGCTTTAAAAGAGGAATATGCAGATCCGCAAATTTAAAAGTCTGATTCGTGAAGAAGCGTTCATATTCAGGACCGAGAAGAATAACGCAATCAATGGTTGTTTGTTTTTCAAACTCTATTGTATAGAGACCAACACCACGAATCTCGATACCGCCCTGCAAACCTTCCGGAGTGTATCCACAGAGTTTTCCATTTTCCACACAGAGCATTGTATAATCATCACTGATAAGCTTCGCTTCACGTTTTGACCATCCAGCGCGGTCAAGCAAAGAAAGGGTGAGGGTTGATTTTCCTGAACCAGATGGTCCTGTAATTAAGAGCCCTTTCCCTCCAAGTTGGAGGCAATTTGCATGGAGTATTTCATTTTTTGTTGTCATGCCTTTTGCTTTGGGTAAAGGGTTTATTTAGCGAAGGGGAGCACAATAATAAAACGTGCACCAGTTTTACTATTTTCAATTTTGGGGTCAACAATATTTTCAGCTGTAATTGTCCCATTATGAGCTTCGATGATTTGCCGACTAATAGAAAGACCGAGTCCTGAGTTTTGTCCAAATGTATCCTCGTTTGGTCGATCCGTATAGAAACGTTCAAAAATGCGTTCAATATTCTCTGAACGAATACCAGGACCATTATCTTCAATGGTTAAGGTAAGAGTTGAAGCATCACTTTTCATAGTTATACAAATTTTGCCGTCATCATGGGGAATAAAGGAACGTGCATTTTCAAGGAGGTTTGAAATAACCTGCCCTAAGCGGAGTTCATGTCCCCACACAAGGTAGGCTTTTCCATGAGGACGCGGGACAATATTAAGGCTTATATCAATGGTTTGCGTATTACGGTATACTTCATGAACAGCATGAACAAGACTTTCCAAAAGTAGTGTCATATCAACGATCTGCGCGGTTTCACGAGCAAGTTCTGCATCGAGCCGAGAGGCATCAGAAATATCAGTAATCAAACGGTCAAGACGACGCACATCATGTTGAATAATTTCAAGCAATTGTTCCTGTTCTTCTTCATTTTTAACCAGTGGGAGCGTTTCAACAGCACTACGCAGGGAGGTAAGCGGATTTTTTAATTCGTGGCTTACATCAGCAGCAAAACGTTCAATGGCTTCAATGCGCATGTAGAGTGCATTGGTCATATCACGAATAGAGGTCGAAAGATGACCAATTTCATCTTCGCGCATTGAAAAATCAGGAATTTCTACGCGCTTATTATTGCCATTGCGCACACGGTTGGCAGAAGCAGATAATTTGCTCAATGGATAAGCAATTGTATGGGCTAAAAAGAGAGAAAGTACCAAAAGCACACTTCCGACAACGGCAAAGACTTTAAAAATAATCAGTCTTTCACCTTTTACAATGTTATCAATATCTGAACCAGTGGTTGAAAGAAGAAGCGCTCCCACCACTGCACGATAGCGTTGAACAGGCACGGCAACAGAAACGATTAATTGACCTTGTCTGTTGCGTCGTTTGGCAGTAGCAAGAGATCCATTGAGTGCTCGGTAAACTTCTGGATAAGCAATACTTCGGTTTTTTGCTTGCTTTCTATCAATGGCAATACCATTACCATAAAGTAGGCTTGAAAACCATGAAGTGAGGCGTTCCCAAAGGTTTTTTTCAGTTTTAAGTGGGGGTAAATCATAGCTGAAAACTTCGCCGCTAGAATAAAGAACGCGCGAATCAAGAAGCAAAGTAGCATCACGATCATAGATACGTGCTCTTGTCGTTTGGGGTGTGATGAGGCGCCGTAAAAGAGGAGCGACTTGTTCAGGATTAATGGGAAAATCCCAAGAGTCGGTTGATTGAGGTGCGGGTGTAACGCTTTCTCCAGCTTGTAATTCCAAAAGTTTTTGGGGATCAATGAGAATAGAATTCGTATCTATCGTTGCAGAGGCAGCAATGGCTCCAGCGATAATTTTTCCTTGGGTGCATAAGCTTTTTATTTTCGCTTCAATTAAACCATCACGAAATTGATTAAGGTATAAAATGCCTGTAACAAGAATAGCAAGGGCAGCAATATTTAAAATGACGATGCGGCGTGTAAGACTGGAAAAAAGCAATTGTCTAAGCAGACGTTGTGCCCGAAAATGGAAATGGGCAAGCATAAGAAATGGTGTTTGTAGGATGCTGTCTGATGCCGTTTTTTGTAAAGTTTCCGGTTGAGTGTTTTTTGTCATCGATTTGATCGCCGTTCAAATTTTTGCGACAAAATAGCTTCATACCTCGTGGAAACGATAACCTACACCGTAAAGTGTTTCAATCATTGCAAAATCATCATCCACTTGTTTAAACTTTTTACGCAGACGTTTAATGTGACTATCGATGGTACGGTCATCTACATAGACTTGATCACTATAGGCAGCATCCATCAAAGCATCACGACTTTTCACAACTCCTGGTCTTTGTGCTAAGGTTTGTAGAATCAAAAACTCTGTAACAGTCAGGATAACAGGTTTATCTTTCCATGTACAGGTGTGACGTTCTTGATCCATCACAAGATCTCCACGTTTGAGAGAAGAGGTGGGCGAGGCTCCTGTTGCAAGCGGTTGATTACGAGCATTGGAACGGCGCAAAATAGCTTTTACGCGCTCAATAAGAAGACGTTGAGAGAAAGGTTTGGTAATAAAATCGTCAGCTCCCATTTTAAGACCAAATAGTTCATCAATTTCATCATCTTTAGAGGTAAGAAAAATAACCGGAATATCAGACTTTTGACGCAATCGACGCAAAAGCTCCATTCCATCCATTCGGGGCATTTTAATATCAAAAATAGCTAAGTGTGGGGGATGCAATGTTAGACCTTTGAGTGCAGATGCCCCATCTGTATAACTTTCAACGCGATAGCCTTCTGTTTCAAGCGCAAAAGATAGAGATGTCAAAATATTGCGGTCATCATCAACAAGTACAATCGTTTGCGTGATTGTTGGAGTATCTTTCATGACTTTTTAGACCTTTCTATTGCCGTTGCAGCAAATTACCCACGTTATTTATATGGGAGTTCACATTTTTTTTGCAAAACAAATATGATACAAATTGTAACTAAGAAAAAAACGCTTCATCTTTACGGTAAAAGCTTGTTTTATCTTTGCAATTTCATAATGTTTTTGTGCGCATTAAGATCCCTTTGTGTGTGAAAAATTTTCATAGAGATGTTTTTTATTAAAGTCTATTGCTGTCTTTGTCCCAGAATTGAACAAGTTTATTTTTGATCGTTGAAGTTTAGAAAATCCGCCTATCTGTTTTAAGAGCAAAGCAAAGACAGTGGTTATATATGCAAAATTTGCATCCATTGCACGCAAGGAGGCCATAATGGGATTTTTTAATTTTGTTAAAACGGTTGGCGAAAAGCTTGGTATTGGGGATCATGAGCCAAAAGAAAAAGATTTTAAAGCAGCGTTCGATAATTTTCAACTTAGCACAGAAAAAGTGAATATTCAGGTTGAAGATGGCAAAGCTGTTTTGAGTGGTGAGGTTCCAGATAGGGAAACACTTGAAAAAGCACTTTTGATTGTTGGCAATTCACAGGGTATTTCTTCTGTTGATATTGATCAATTAAAAATTGCAGACACTACGTCTATGAAAGCCTCTCGCTTTTATGAGGTGAAATCTGGTGATAATCTTTGGAAAATTGCTGAAGAAGTTTATGGAAAAGGGCGAGGCGATAAAAATACTGTCATTTTTGAAGCCAATAAGCCGATGTTGAAGTCGCCCGATAAAATTTATCCTGGACAGGTTTTGCGTATTCCTGAAATTGATCACGCTTAAGCAGCAAAGAGGATAGGTCTTTTGCTTTATTTACAGTGTGTTTTGCGGCACTAAACAAAAATAAAAAGCGTGAGATTTCTCTCACGCTTCGATCAAATGGTGGAGAAAGAGCTTAGTGAGGAGGAGCTGATTTGGAAGGTGATGTTACTGCCATAGCGTTTACAGAGAAGTCAACGTCAATAGTTCCCGCTTTCTCAAACGTCAGTTTTGCGCTGATTTTGTCACCTAGTTTGAATGGTTGTGAAAGCCCCATGAACATGATGTGATCACCACCAGGTTTGAGTGTGACTTCCCCGTTTCCGGGAACCTCGATGCCATTGTGCATTTTTTCCATTTTCATGATATCGTTAACGACTGCCATAGAGTGGATTTCTGTTGACTGTACGCCTGTTGTTGAAACAGAAACCAAACGGTCTGGAGTATTGCCGTGATTAATGATGTAAAGATAACCGCTGCTAATTTTTATACCTCTGGGTGTTGCACGCGCCCAAGGATGAAGGATTTCTATATCGCCAAGTTTATATTGTTGAGCGGCTGTGGGCAAGGTTGTAAAAGCAAAGAAAAGAACCCACACGACATTTGTGATAATCTTTTTATGTGGATATTGTACATAAACTGAATCTTTAGATATAAGATTCTTTATTCTATCAATAATCAATGTCATCATTGATATACCCTCCTTCGTTAGACTCTCTTTAGAGTTCTTGTTTCATTTTAGCAGAGTTTCTGTTTAAAATAAAAGAAAGAATTTCCCTAATTATAGTGATTGGAATGTGAGAATAGAGGAACCAGCCTCTTGGTTTTGGAAGAAGGTGATACGGTCTAAAATGACAATACGCTTAACGGCGAAGAGTTTGTTCTTAATGGGCGAATTTAAGAAGTATGCAAGTAAGCAGAAGCGCATCTCGGGTGTATTCAAAGCATGACTTTTAAACAGCAATGAACGATTAGGCGGTGATAGGCAGAGCTGTTGAGGGTGGATTGACAGGTAATATTCTCAACAATATTAGTTTTGGTAAGTTTGGGTTTAACTCTATAAGTCGTTGATGTAAGAAAAATGACGTCTATTGACCATATGAGGCTATGGCGTTCATGAGAGGTTTGGCTAAAGAAAGCTGTGTCGTTCGTAGTATAAATGACTCGCGGTTGAGCAATATTTTTAAAAGTCTCTCACGTGAGTATCTTGTGTGGTTATGAGAAATCAAGAGAGAAATGTGCAATCATTATCTTTTTTATAGGCTGATATGTTTATGAGAATCGCAGCAGAGATATGCTATATAATGCCCATATCTTTAATAAATGGCGTTTGCACGTAAATAGAATGCTTATTTAAAAAGAAAAATTTCATTTTGGGAATGTTTCTCTCATTATTCTCTTGTAGCGATAAGAGCCTGTTCTTATATACGAGGCAACAAAACTTGTTGCGACTTGCACTTTATTGTTTGTGTAACTTGAAGTGAGAGGCAGATTTTGAGTGTTATCAAGGAGCTGTCTCAGAAAAATGCTTGATGAAGATTGAGGTAGCTTGCTGAATGGAGATTATGATATGGCAAAAGTAATTGGTATTGATTTGGGGACGACTAACTCCTGTGTTGCTGTTATGGATGGCAAAAATGCAAAGGTTATTGAAAATTCAGAAGGAGCACGGACTACACCTTCTGTTGTTGCCTTTACTGATGGGGGAGAGCGCCTTGTTGGACAGCCTGCTAAACGGCAAGCAGTTACGAATCCTGAAGGAACGATTTTTGCAGTTAAACGTTTGATTGGGCGCCGTTTTGATGACCCCATGGTTGAAAAAGATAAAGCGCTTGTGCCTTATAAAATTGTTAAAGGCGACAATGGTGATGCATGGGTTGAAGAAGCGGGTAAGAAATATTCTCCATCGCAAATTTCAGCTATGATTTTGCAAAAGATGAAAGAAACTGCTGAGTCTTATCTTGGTGAAAAGGTTGAGCAAGCCGTTATTACGGTTCCTGCTTATTTTAATGATGCACAACGTCAGGCTACCAAAGATGCGGGTAAAATTGCAGGACTTGAGGTTTTACGAATCATCAATGAGCCAACAGCTGCTGCATTAGCATACGGTTTAGATAAAAAGGACGGAAAAACGATTGCTGTTTACGACCTTGGTGGCGGTACATTTGATATTTCAGTGCTTGAAATTGGAGATGGCGTTTTTGAAGTTAAGTCAACCAATGGGGATACGTTTTTAGGTGGTGAAGACTTTGACATGCGCTTGGTCGGTTATTTTGCAGATGAATTCAAGAAAGAACAAGGGATTGATCTAAAAAATGATAAATTGGCGTTGCAGCGCTTAAAAGAAGCAGCAGAAAAAGCAAAGATTGAACTTTCTTCTTCACAGCAAACGGAAATCAATTTACCATTTATCACAGCAGATCAATCTGGCCCCAAACACTTAACGATGAAATTGACTCGGGCGAAATTTGAATCTCTCGTTGATGATTTAGTTAAGCGTACTATCGAGCCTTGTAAGGCTGCACTGAAAGATGCAGGATTGAAAGCCGGCGAGATTGATGAAGTTGTTTTAGTGGGTGGTATGACGCGTATGCCCAAGATTCAGGAAGTTGTGCAAAGCTTCTTCGGCAAGGATCCCCACAAAGGCGTTAATCCCGATGAAGTTGTGGCAATGGGTGCTGCCATTCAAGGGGGGGTATTGCAGGGCGATGTAAAAGACGTATTGCTGTTGGATGTAACGCCTTTATCTTTGGGTATTGAAACGTTGGGCGGAGTGTTTACACGTCTTATTGAACGCAATACCACTATCCCAACTAAAAAATCACAAGTTTTTTCAACAGCTGATGACAATCAGAACGCGGTGACTATTCGTGTTTTCCAAGGTGAACGCGAAATGGCTAATGATAACAAGTTACTGGCTCAATTTGATCTTGTTGGTATTCCACCGGCACCGCGTGGTGTGCCTCAGATTGAGGTTACTTTTGATATTGATGCGAATGGTATTGTAAATGTTTCCGCTAAGGATAAAGGAACCGGTAAAGAACATCAAATACGTATTCAGGCATCAGGTGGTTTAAGTGACGCTGACATTGAAAAAATGGTAAAGGATGCAGAAGAACATGCAGCTGAGGACAAAAAACGCCGTGAAGGTGTTGAAGCCAGAAACCAAGCAGAATCACTTATCCATTCAACTGAAAAGTCGCTTAACGAATATGGCGATAAGGTATCAGCTGAAGAGAAAGAACAGATTGAAACTGCAATTTCTGATTTAAAAGCAGCGCTTGAGGGCACTGATACTGGAGAAGTAACAGCAAAAATGCAGAAATTAGCAGAAGTCAGTATGAAGCTCGGACAGGCTATGTATGAAGCTTCGCAAGCAGAAACAGCCAACACTGAAACAGATACAAAAAATGATGATGTTGTTGATGCTGATTTTGAAGAAATTAATGATAAGAAGAAATAAGTGTAGCAACTGTATTGATTAATTAATGAACCCAGCCTTTGAAATAAAGGGATGGGTTTATTATTTGAGATGAGTTGCAACTTTGTTGCTAAAAATATAAGTTGAAAGCAAATGTTATCCATTAAGGTGGATGACGAAAAATTATCAGGAATACATGATGAAGGTTGATTATTATGAAATTCTTGGCGTGACTCGCGAATGTGATGATAAAAAGTTGAAATCTGCTTTTCGTAAGTTGGCAATGCAGTATCATCCTGATCGCAATGCGGGGGATAAAGAGGCAGAACGGAAATTCAAAGAAATTGGCGAAGCTTATGAAGTTCTCAAAGATCCTCAAAAGCGGGCTGCTTATGACCGATTTGGCCATGCAGCTTTTGAAAATAACAACCACGGGGGAGCAAATCCCTTTAGTGGTTTTTCTGGTGGTGGATTTGCTGATATTTTTGAAGATTTTTTTGGCGAAATTATGGGAGGTGGGCATCGTAAGCGCAGTGATGGTCGTGAGCGTGGTGCAGATCTGAGTTATAATATGGAAGTGACTTTGGAAGAGGCATTTTCAGGAAAAACTGCGCAAATTAATATTCCCTGTTCTGTTACTTGTGATTCTTGTGAGGGATCGGGCGCGAAAAAGGGCTCTAAGCCACAAGTGTGTGGAACTTGTCATGGAGCTGGTCGCGTGCGTGCTGCACAAGGTTTCTTTTCCATTGAAAGAACATGTCCTACATGTCATGGACGTGGTGAGACCATTACGGATCCATGTCCACAATGCCAAGGAACGAGACGGGTAGAAAAAAAACGTTTATTAAGTGTGAACGTTCCAGCTGGTATTGAAGATGGTACGCGTATTCGTCTTTCTGGTGAGGGAGATGCTGGTATTCGCGGTGGTCCTAGCGGCGATCTTTATATTTTTCTTTCCATTAAACCGCATGAGTTCTTTCAGCGAGAGGGGGCAGATCTTCATTGTCGTGTTCCTATTTCAATGGTGACAGCTGCTTTAGGAGGAGAATTTGAGGTTTCCGACCTTGATGGTGTAAAAGCACGTGTTAAGGTGCCAGAAGGGACACAAAATGGGTGTCAGTTCCGCCTTAAAGGAAAAGGAATGCCCATGTTGCGTCGTCAGCAGTCAAGGGGTGATCTCTATATTCATATCACTATTGAAACACCGCAGAAATTGACACAAGAGCAGCGCGAATTGTTACAAAAATTTGAGAAGCTTTCAAATCATGAAAATTCACCACAATCGCATGGTTTTTTTTCACGGATGAAAGAGTTTTTTGAGAATATTTCCGGTCAAAATTAGTGGATGCTCATCGGAATAAATGTAGAGAGAGTACTTGAAAGGGTGTTTTAATTAAATTTCCTTTCGCATCACAATTTTTGGAAGAGTGAGCATCCTTCTTGTATGAAGAAAGAGGGATGTTTATTGTCTATTTTTAGAATAAGTTTCTGTTGCTGGTTAGATTCTATGTTTCATTTCATAGCTCGAGAGGAAAGCTTTGTTTCGCGTGTTTGTAAAGTTTGAAAAACAGCCTATTCGCACAGCAATATATTAATTACACTGATAATATGTCCACTATACCTATACTCTATGTATGCAAAGTTTTTTTGTGATTTTCTCCTAAGAATTTATCTTTTTCTGAGTTTTATAATCAAGCTTTTATTTAAATAAAAACTGTAAAATCGCTTGATTGAAGACAAAATCTGATGGGATAAAAAAGCAGAATGCGCGCATATCGTAGAATTTTTTAGTAAAATATTTTAGGATATTTTCGGTTGTGAGCTGGTTGGATAAGTCCCAGAAATATTTTTCATACAAATTTGTGTAATACATTGTCATGTATTCAAGAGTTTTCTGTTAATGGAGCTCAGGCGATCAAGAATTTTCCTTGTTTGTTCATTGCGGCCAATTCTGTTTGTGTGAAGAGGCATGAACAAATAATTCTTTCAAGGATGTAATGATATTTCAAAATGCCCATTTTATATCTTTTAGGCAATGAATACCCACAAATTAACGGGTTATGTATAGGCTAACAGAAGTGATAGTTTTCATTTTGTATATTTTTATCGAACAGAAAGGCTTTACGGTTTGTTTTTTATCTTATCTTATCTTATATTTTATCTTGTCAAGAACATTCATTTTTGGCATTGGATAATATGATTTTGCGAAAAGTTTTTTGGACGTGATTGTGTTTTCCATAACATGCATGGCTATGCATCGTTCAAGTGATGTTTTTTGATTACCATTCTTGAAAAAAGATGAAATTTTAAGTCAAAAACTCTAGCCTCATACTAGCCTAATAGAAGATATCTGTGACTTAGTCATTTTTTATATTGGCAATATGGCTGTCAATTTCACCATTATAAAAAATTTATTTTCTCTTTTAAAATCAATAGTTGTATATCTTCACATTCGTTGTTAAAGATTCTGCTATAAGATAAAATTAATGATTTGAATGCACGACGTGGCTTAAAAATTCTTCTTCGAAATTTTATACATAAGGTCATAAAATAATGACATTTTGTACATCTATTCTGTTCAATTCTTTGATGCCAATTCTTTTAAAGGAAGATGGTTTTATTTCATCTTGTTATTACTTTGTTCGTAATTTAAAGAAAAATTGACAACATTCAGGGGAGATAGATAGGGTAAAATTTGTTTTCACTTTTTCTAAACTCCACTAAAAGAGATGGTAAAAAAATAATGAGGAGGCTCTTTTAATGGATGATATTGAAAATGGTGCTGCAGATGTTTTTGAAAAACAAGCAGCATTTTTGTCGTCTGCTTTACCCTATATGCAAAAATACGAAAATGAAACGGTTGTTGTAAAATATGGCGGTCATGCTATGGGCGACCCTGCTTTGGGGCGGGCATTTGCACGTGATATTGCTCTATTAAAGCAATCAGGTATTAACCCTGTTGTTGTTCATGGTGGTGGTCCTCAAATTGCTGAAATTTTGATGAAAATGGGGATTGAATCACGGTTTGAAAACGGTTTACGCGTAACCGATGAACGGATCGTTGAAGTTGTTGAAATGGTTTTAGCGGGATCCATAAACAAGGAAATAGTTGCTCTCATCAATGCTGAAGGTGAATGGGCAATAGGGTTATGCGGCAAGGATGGCAATATGGTTTTTGCCGAAAAGGCTTATAAAACTGTGGTTGATCCTGATTCGCATATTGAACGTGTTTTAGATTTGGGATTTGTTGGTGAACCTGTTGAAATTGATCGCACATTGCTGGATCTTTTGGCGTGTTCTGAAATGATTCCAGTTCTTGCTCCTGTAGCTCCAGGCCGCGATGGCAAAACCTATAATATTAATGCTGATATTTTTGCTGGGGCCATTGCTGGTGCATTAGAAGCTAAACGCCTTTTGTTTCTGACTGATGTTCCGGGTGTATTGGATAACGAGGGTAAAATTTTAAAGGAATTGACAATTGCTGAAGCTGAAAATCTCATAAAAAATGGAACAATTTCAGGTGGTATGATTCCAAAAGTAGAGACTTGTATTAAGTCCCTTCAAAGTGGTGTAGAAGGTGTTGTTATTTTAAATGGTAGAACCCCCCATTCTGTCTTGTTAGAATTGTTTACTGAACAGGGAGCTGGAACGCTTATCGTTTCGTAAAGTGTACGGGATAAATTGGAGGAAGAAGCCTTTTATGGTTAATATAAAACAGTCGAAACATCCTTTATTAAGCAAGCAAGAATTGGCATTATTTGCTGCGACAATATTATGGGGCATTACATTTTTAGTGATTCACATCGCGGTACGCTATAGCGGGCCTCTTTTCTTTGTTGGATTTCGTTTTATCGTTGCATCGCTTATGTGTGGAGCAATTTTTTGGCGCTCTATGAGAGGTATAACCGTTTATGAGATTTTCGCTGGGATGGCTATTGGTTTAGGAATGTTTTTAGGTTACGCTTTGCAAGCAGCGGGGCTTCAAACTATTATTAGCAGTCAGTCAGCTTTTATTACGGCACTTTATGTGCCGATGGTTCCAATATTGCAATGGATTGTTTTTAAAAAGCCACCCCGTTTAGCTTGTTGGGTTGGTATTGTTTTCGCTTTTATTGGACTTATGCTTATTTCTGGACAAAAGTTTGAGAGGTTTGATTTTTCAAAAGGCGAAATTCTGACTTTGCTAGGAGCTTTAGCAATTGCTGGAGAAATTATGCTGATCGGATTTTTTGCCAGCAAGGTTGATAGCCGACGTGTAACGATTGTACAGTTATTGTTTAGTGGTCTTTTTTCATTTTCTTGTATGCCTGTTATGGGTGAAAGCATTCCTAAATTTTCATGGGTATGGCTGAGTATCGGTATAGGATTGGCGTTAATGAGTGCCATAATTCAATTGACTATGAACTGGGCACAAAAGTCGATTTCACCTACTCGTGCAACACTCATTTACGCAGGTGAACCTGTATGGGCTGGTATTGTTGGGCGTTTGGCTGGTGAGCGTTTATCTCCTTTAGCTTTATTGGGTGGTTTGCTTATTCTGATTGGGATTTTGGTGGCTGAATTACAACCTTCACAATGGCGTAAAAAGATAAAATGATTGCAAAAATTGATTAGTTTGGCATTTCTCTTATCACGATTTTATTTCATGATATTTAGGTTTAAAGAGATCTCATGTTTGCTGTTTCTTCAACAGAATTAAGGAGGCTTTTGATGTTTTGTCACCTCTTAAGGGAAGAAAGGGAATCTTGTAGAAGGTGTGAACTTTTTCAAAAAACATTGCGCAATATAGCATGTTTTTAAGATTCTGGCAGTTAAGAAGATTGATTGCTCTGATATTAATTTTATCGAAATTCCAAGTTATATACACATTCCTAATATTATATGGACCTGATATCATACGTGCTTATCAGTGATAAGACAAGCGGGTATGAAAAAGTTAAGAACATTTAGGTATCTTCAATCATTTGTATTTTGTTTGGTAAATGAA
Organism: Bartonella gliris; assembly: GCF_045277155.1. Lineage (GTDB taxonomy): Bacteria > Pseudomonadota > Alphaproteobacteria > Rhizobiales > Rhizobiaceae > Bartonella > Bartonella gliris. The sequence goes on along the minus strand of NZ_CP123962.1, from coordinate 1,261,705 downwards.
AGCTTCATTTTTTAGGCTATGAAGGGTTGAGTTTCTAGAGCCCTTTTCGTTTATATTCTTTTGAAAGGTTTTCAAAGGGACATAATTGGTCTTTGCGTTTTGTGCTATTCTTTGCTAAATCGCCTCGTATGACAATAGATCGTAATTATATCCGTAACTTTTCCATCGTGGCGCATATTGACCATGGAAAGTCCACTTTAGCTGATCGTTTAATTCAAATGACAGGAGGGCTTGAGACACGAGAGATGAAAGAGCAAGTGCTCGATTCGATGGATATTGAACGCGAACGTGGAATTACTATTAAAGCACAAACAGTGCGTTTACGCTATAAAGCAAAAGATGGTGAAACCTACATTTTGAATCTTATTGATACACCTGGTCATGTTGATTTTGCTTATGAGGTATCGCGTTCGTTGGCAGCTTGTGAAGGTTCGCTCTTGGTGGTAGATGCGAGCCAAGGTGTGGAAGCACAGACGTTGGCAAATGTTTATCAAGCCATTGATAACTCTCATGAATTAGTCGTTGTGCTCAATAAAGTAGATCTTCCAGCTGCAGAGCCTGAGCGCGTTAAAGAACAAATTGAAGATGTGATAGGTATTGATGCCTCTGAGGCTATAGAAATATCGGCAAAAACAGGTTTGGGTGTTGCAGATGTTTTAGAAGCAATTGTTACACAATTGCCTGCTCCACATATTGGAGATGTTAAAAACCCCTTAAAAGCAATGTTAGTCGATAGTTGGTATGATAGTTATCTTGGCGTCATTGTTTTGGTACGGGTAATAGATGGTATCTTAAAAAAAGGCCAAACCATTCGCATGATAGGTACGGGAGTAAAATATCCTGTTGAACGCGTTGGTGTGTTTACTCCTAAAATGGTACAAGTAGATGAATTAGGACCAGGAGAGATTGGTTTTATAACGGCCTCTATTAAAGAAGTTGCTGATACACGGGTTGGTGATACCATTACTGAAGAGCGCCGTCCTTGTGAAGATGCGTTGCCCGGTTTTAAACCTGCTCAACCAGTGGTTTTTTGTGGACTTTTTCCTGTTGATGCAGCGGATTTTGAAGATTTACGTGCAGCCATGGGAAAATTGCGTTTAAATGACGCGAGCTTTTCCTTTGAAATGGAAACATCCGCTGCTTTGGGCTTTGGTTTTCGTTGTGGTTTTTTAGGGCTTCTTCATCTTGAAATTATTCAGGAGCGGTTAGAGCGTGAATTTAATTTAGATTTAATCGCGACAGCGCCTTCAGTTGTTTATCGCATGAATATGATTAATGGTTCTGTCAAAGAATTGCATAATCCAGCAGATATGCCTGATATTGTTAAAGTTTCTTCCATTGAAGAACCATGGATTCGGGCTACAATAATGACTCCTGATGATTATCTTGGAGCTATTCTCGAGCTTTGCCAAGAACGGCGGGGGGTACAGGTTGGTTTATCCTATGTTGGGACGCGCGCCATGGTGACGTATGATTTGCCTTTAAACGAGGTGGTTTTTGACTTTTATGATCGTTTAAAGTCAATTTCTAAGGGATATGCTTCTTTTGATTATCAGATGACAGATTATTCGGAGGGAGATTTAGTTAAAATGTCTATTTTGGTGAATGGAGAATCTATTGATGCGTTGTCGATGCTTGTGCATCGCACTATCGCAGAAAAGCGTGGACGTTCTATGTGCGAAAAATTGAAAGATCTTATTCCACAGCATATGTTTCAAATTCCAATTCAGGCGGCGATTGGTGGTAAAATCATTGCCCGTGAAACAATTCGTGCTTTGCGTAAAGATGTGACGGCTAAATGTTACGGGGGTGATGTGACGCGTAAGCGCAAACTTTTGGAAAAGCAAAAAGAGGGCAAAAAGCGGATGCGTCAATTCGGAAAAGTAGAAATTCCGCAGTCGGCCTTTATACAAGCGCTCAAAATGAGTAAATAGTAAAAAAAAGAGGGAGTATTCTCCCTCATTGATTGAATTTTTGTATTTTATTTCTTAGCTAAAGTCTTTAAACAGTGCTTTTTAATCACGCAAAAGATCATTAATAGATGTTTTCTCTCGTGTTTTTTGATCAACGCGTTTCACTATGACAGCACAATAAAGGCTGGGACCCTGTTCACCGTTTGGTAGTGGTTTTCCAGGGAGAGAGCCTGGAACAACAACAGAGTAGGGCGGTACTTCACCTATAAAAATTTCCCCTGTTGTACGATCAATAATCTTTGTGGATTTTCCAATAAAGACTCCCATTCCTAAAACACTCCCTTCACGAATAATACAGCCTTCAACGACTTCAGATCGCGCACCGATAAAACAATGATCTTCAATAATCGTTGGGTTTGCTTGTAGTGGTTCCAAAACACCTCCAATACCAACACCGCCAGAAAGATGAACATGCTTCCCAATTTGGGCGCAGGAACCAACAGTGGTCCATGTGTCAACCATTGTTCCTTCATCCACAAAGGCACCAAGATTTACAAAAGATGGCATCAATATGACGTTAGGAGCAATATAGGCAGAATGACGCACAATTGCTCCAGGAACTGAGCGGAAAGCAGCTTTTTTAAAATCAGCTTCTTGCCAACCAGAAAACTTTGAAGGGACTTTATCCCACCAATGTGTTCCATTTACTCCGCCGGCAATAATCTGCATAGGATTGAGCCGAAAAGAGAGAAGAACAGCTTTTTTTAACCATTGATGGACGTGCCATTTTCCATTTTTTTGACGTTCCGCTACGCGGATTTCACCTTTATCGAGAAGGTTTAATGCATGTTCGATACTCTCACGGATTTCACCTTTTGTCGTGGTATTGATAGAATCGCGATTGTCAAAAGCCTTTTCAATAATCATTTCAAGTTGTGTAAGATTGGTCATGGTTGGAATTCCGTTAAACAAGTTGAAAGTTTCAGGATTTATTTCTTACGAACTACGCGAAGAAATATGTTCAGTCAATAAAACGGTTAGGTAGCAAGATAAGCACATGAGTAAAGGCTATAAAGAAAAAATGAAAGAAGAAAAAAAGAGCTGGTGTTCATTTCTCCATGCAAGGGAGGCAATACAACAGGTGCATGAAGTCTCTGATACGGCACAAATACATTCACCCTCTTATCGTTTGGCTTATATCGATCAGGATTTTATGATGCGTCCTGAACTACGCTCACAGCGTATTGGTCTTGAGTTTTTAAAACCGGAAATAACGTTTCAAGAATATAGTATTCAATCAACGGTTGTTTTATTTGGTGGTGCGCGTATTCCTGAATCGGGGCAAACAGCATGGGCAGCAAAAAATCAAACGCAACAGAAAAATTTGCATGCTATGTCACATTATTACGATGAGGCAAGGGAATTTTCGCGGTTGTGCTCACGCTATTCTGCTACGACCGAGTATCGTGAATTTGTAGTTATCACAGGGGGAGGGCCAGGGGTAATGGAAGCAGGAAACCGTGGTGCGGCTGATGTTGGTGCACCAACGATTGGTTTGAATGTTGTTTTACCGCATGAGCAATCGCCCAATTCTTATGTGACTCCGCATTTATGTTTTAATTTCCATTATTTGGGGATGCGCAAGATGCATTTTTTAATGCGGGCAAAGGCAGTAGTCATTTTCCCTGGAGGATTTGGTACTCTAGATGAATTATTTGAGACATTAACTTTAATGCAAACCGGACGTATGAAACGGGTTCCGATTTTAATGTTTGGCAAGGAATTTTGGAACAATGTTATAAATTTTGAATATTTATCCGCGCAAGGCACAATCTCTCCCTTAGATCTTACACTTATGACATTTGTCAACACGGCGGTGGAAGCGTTTGAAGAAATTCGTTCCTTTTATAAACTTCCTTAACGGCTTTTGAGGAATTAACTTTTGAAGGGTCGTTAATAATCAACTTGTGTCAAATAAAGCCCTGAAGGAGGTGCGACCATACCACAGCGTGCACGATCTTTGGCATGAAGAGCTGCTTCAAGATCTTGAATCGTCCAACGTCCAATGCCAACTTCCATGAGGCTTCCTGCAAATGAACGGATTTGATGATGAAGAAAAGAGCGAGCTTGTGCATAGAGAAAAATTTCCGCTCCTTCTCTTCGAACATCGAGACGTTCAAGGGTGCGAATAGGGCTTTTGGCTTGGCAATGCGCTGAGCGGAAAGTCGTAAAATCATGTTGTCCTACAAGTTTTTGAGCTGCTTCATGCATAGCATCGGCATTAAGGGGTTTTGGTATCCACCATACGCGTTTGGCGTTTAGTGCTGGTGGAGAGCGGCGATTGAGAATTTTAAAAAGATAATGGCGTTTGACTGCCGAAAATCGCGCATCAAAACTATCTGGAACGTTTTGTACATTCAAAATCGAAATATCTTCACCCTGTTTTCGCAAATGAGCATTGAGTGCATCGCATATGGTATGTGTGTGCCAATCTTTTACGAAATCAACATGCGCAACTTGTCCTGTAGCGTGTACACCTGCATCAGTTCTACCGGCTGTCGTGATAGTTAATTGTTGTCCGCTAAAATGAAAAATAGCTTTTTCAAGGGCGCTTTGTATAGTGCGAAGCCCTGCTTGGCGCTGCCAGCCAGCATAATTTGAGCCATCATATTCAATGGTGAGTTTAAAACGTGGCATATCAAAAAACAGCAGAAATACGAGCGCCTCGCAAAAATGTTACGCTATCAAGAATTTTACCGCCAGCTCTTTGGAGGCAGGTTATTTCTATACGCCCTTGTCCACAATGGATAACCAAAGAATCTGGTTCTATACGACCAATTTCAAGAGAAGGACCTGTTGTTAAGTGACTTGCAAGAATTTTTACGCGTTCTTCTCGACCGCCGATATTCATGTTACACCAGCAACCAGGAGATGGAGAGAGCGCGCGAATCTGCCTATGAATAAATTCAGCAGGTTTTGTCCAATCAATGCGTGCTTCTTCTTTTGTGATTTTGGAGGCATAGGTTATCCCATCTGATGATTGTGGGGTAAGTTTAAGTTGGCCTTTTTCAAGAACTGACAGGGTTTCTATCATAAGTTCTGCGCCTATATGTGAAAGCTTGTTTGAAAGTTCGTCAGCGGTAGTGTTGTCAGTGATGGGGATGGAGCGGGATAAAGCGATAGGCCCCGTGTCCAGCCCCTCATCCATTTTCATAATCATGATCCCCGTTTTTCTATCACCAGCTATAATTGCACGCTGAATAGGTGCAGCGCCACGCCAACGAGGTAAGAGTGAAGCATGAGCATTGAAACACCCAAAACGCGGTGTTTCAAGAATGGCTTTTGGTAAGAGTAGTCCATAGGCCACAACAATAGCAGCATCAACAGAAAGTGCAGCAAATTGAGCTTGTTGTTCGGCTGTTTTGAGTGTTTGAGGCGTGAATACAGGAATGGATTTTGCTTCTGCTGCACTTTGAACAGGTGAGTGGATCAATTTAAGACCACGGCGTCCTGCTGGACGAGGGGGTTGGCTATAAACAGCCACAACATCATGGCCAGCATCCAATAAAGCGTATAAAATAGGAACAGAAAAATCAGGTGTTCCCATAAAACTTAATCGTAATGCCATTACAAAAGTGCTTCCTGTGTCTTTTTTTCTTTTTCTCGTTTTTTAAATTTTTTTATTACCATATCACGCTTAATCTTTGAAATATGATCAATAAAAAGGTGACCGTTTAAATGGTCGATTTCATGCTGCAAGCAAGTAGCTAGGAGATTATCTGCCTCAATTTCTGTTTGTTTTCCTTCGCGATCTTGATAGCGAACACGGAGGCATTTTGGACGTTCAACTTCCGCATAATACTCTGGGATAGAAAGACACCCTTCTTTGTAAATAGAGCGCTCATCTGAAAGCCATAAAATTTCAGGGTTAATAATCACAAGCGGATTTTTAGGAGCATCATTTCTAGAGACATCTATAACCAACATACGAAGTGGTATACCAATCTGAATCGCAGCTAAACCAATACCTTGGGCATTATACATGGTCTCCAACATATCATCAGCAAGCTTCTGGGTAGCTGAATCGATATGCTCGACTGGTTTGGACACTTTCCGTAAAATCGGATCAGGTAAAGTCATTAAAGGTTTAATTGGCATAAGCGCAGATTAATCAATGGTTTGTTATGGGTCAATATTGAATAACGATTCTTGCGCTTTTTTACAATAAGAGCGTTATATTACTTTTTATGTTTGATTCGTTTTCTTCTTTCATGCCCTTTGGTGAGTCTTTTGTTAAACTGATAGCTCTACTTTTATTTGTGCTCGTTTGTTTAGCATTTTTTATGCTAATACATTCTCATCGAAAAAAGGCACTTTTGGAAAGTGAAATTGCCGAACGTGCTCGTGAGGCACAAATACAGATGTCTGCATTGCTGAAAGCACAAGCTGAAATGCAAGGGCGGATGCAGACTATGGCAGAAATTTTTGGTCAAAGGCAGGCTGAATTAAATAAGTCACTCAGTGAGCAACTTAATGGGATGACAATTAATTTGGGTCAAACTCTGCAGGTGCAGACCAAATCTACTTATGAAAACTTGAATCGTTTGCAAGAACGTTTAGCGGTGATTGATGCGGCACAAAATAATATTCAGTCGCTTACGGGACAGGTTGTTCAGTTGCAGGCCATTTTAAGTAATAAACAGACGCGTGGCACTTTTGGTCAAGGGAGGATGGAAGCAATTATTGCCGATGCTTTACCAGCTAATGCTTATGTTTTTCAGGCAGTTCTCTCAAACGGAAAACGACCAGATTGCCTCATCCATATGCCAAATAAGGCACCTTCTCTTGTTGTTGATGCTAAATTTCCTTTGGAAGCTTGGAATGCCATGCGTAAAGCAACATCAGTTCAAGAGCGTCAGGAGGCAGAACGCCAGTTTCGCACCGATATGGAAGTTCATATTCGCGATATCGCGCAGAAATACTTAATTCCTGGAGAAACACATGATACTGCTTTTCTTTTTGTGCCATCAGAATCGATTTTTGCAACAATCTATGAGGATTTTGAACCATTGGTACAAAAAGCCAATCGGGCACATGTAATTATTGTATCGCCATCTTTATTGATGTTATCTATTCAGGTTGTGCAAACTATTATGAAAGATGCGCGGATGCGTGAGCAAGCACATTTGATCCAGTCAGAAGTAGCAAAATTAATGGAGGATTTTGGGCGAATGGATACACGTGTTCGCGCTTTACAGAAACATTTTTACAAAATGGGTGAGGATATTGAAGGGATTTTAACATCATCTTCTAAAATTATGAAAAGGGCTAATCGTATTGAAGCTTTTGAATTAAAAGAGAATGATTCTGTATCAGAGCCAATCACAGCTTCTGTTCAGCCGCAAACATTGCATTTAATTGATGAAGAATAAAATAAGTCTCCTAGTACAATAAACCATGATCCGTGTTCTTTATGGATTAGTAAGAATTTTTTAGTATCCATATCTCATTAATTTCCTAATGAGAGGAAGTGAGGATATGCGACACCTTTTGTTTTTAGTGGCATTGGTGTTTCTGCTAGGGGGATGTACGACAAGCCGCCCCCTGTATACCAACAATGCTTGTGCTGTTTTAGCGCAAAAAAACGGTTTTTTTGATAATTGGGGAAGAGCTTCTAAAAATGCAGAAATGCGCCATGGAATCCCCATGTCTATTATTCTTGCAACTATTAATATGGAGTCAGGTTTTCGACACAATGCACGTCCTCCACGCAAAAAGTTGCTTGGTTTTATTCCTTGGAAGCGTCGTTCGACAGCGTATGGCTATTCTCAAGCACTAGACAGTACATGGGCAATATATCTCCGTTCCGCAGGAAGACCTTTCGCGCGGCGTACTAATTTTGCAGATGCCGCTGATTTTGTTGCTTGGTATCATCGTCAAACTGTTCTACGCAATGGTGTGAGGTTTGATGATGCCTATAGCCTGTATTTAAATTATCATATGGGACATGGTGCTTATACACGGAGTAGGGGTTATGTACCTGCAGCGCTTACACAGGCAGCAGAGCGTATGGCAAGAATATCTAGACACTATGAACAGCAATTAAGGACATGTGGTTGGCGTTAGGGAAGATTATAAAAACATCTAAATCAAGAGAGGATTGGATTGGTTTTGAAATGAATATGAGTGCAGAATTTGTCCTAATTTGAATAGACAGGTATGGTTTTGCTGGTTGCACAAATTAACTAAGTCTAGACAATCGGAAGCTTTTGCAATGCATTTGAGAGCATTATGGTAAGAACGTTTTCATGAAAATCTTTGTTTGAAAGGAAAATACGGTCTCAAGAGGTAAAAAGTTCAACATAAAAGTCTGATAGAAGAATACGATAAATCAAATTGATCAGCAAAGACTTTTCCTTGTAGTAAGAGGAAGAAAGAGCAAGCGCTGTTGTTCAAAAGATTGATGGTAGGTAATAAAAAAAGCTAGAGGTTAAGCGCAACCGTACCTCTTGATTGAAAAGAGCTATGATTCTTAAAACAGAAATTATTTTTCCAGTTTATCTAGAGAAAAAGGCTCATCATTGTGCTTTATCAGGCAATTGATCTTATAAGGATAGTTGAATTGTTTTTTGTAAAACAATCTCAGTACTGCACCCTTTAGTAACATTTGAGATAAAAGATGAAGTGGTGGGAATGCTCCATTTTTAAAGAATAGGCATGTTATTAAGAAAAATATAACCTCAAGTGCAAGGGATGGGTAAAAGATTTGACCTTCATTGAGGATAAATTTTTGAATATGCATGAAGATTCAAAATCTTATTCGTTGTTTTGTTGAAGGTGTTTATGGTGTTTTAAAATGGTGAGGGGCTCCATTTATCTCAGGCAAGTGACCTAGCATCGCAAAACCTTATAGAATCCTAGTATCAGAACGGGATCTCACATCCGATTTTGCAACAGCTTACCAAAGAATTATGGTTATGATGGAGAAGCTATGAGAATTGATACCACCTTTATTCGGATTCATTCCTGTGTTGAAAACTATAAATAAGGTCAGGATGAGGCGGAAACATTGGAAAGAAACATAAGCAAAATTCACTACGAAGAGTCACGTTGTGGTGGATTTCTTAGGGTTAATTTTTACGTTTTGTTCTACTCTAGTGAACTGGACGACTATAACTCAAATACTTTCGCTTGTTGAAAGGGATGAAAATAAACAAAGTATTGCGAATAAAAGTTACGTTCAGATACACGAAGAGAAGGATTGAGAAAGCAAAATTACATCTCTATCCTTCTTTCTCGTACAAACAAGAAAACATCGTATAACGATGATGAACACCTTTACAATGAACACCACTATTGAAGACTTTTTCAATAAAACAACCACTTCGGATATATCTTCTAGCGATTGGATAAAAAAGCCTCTTTTTTATAAGATTGCTAACTTATTCTTCAATCATCCTATAATTTAGAAAATGAAGTGCCCAAACCTAGTGTAGGGTTACAATTTGCAGTTCATGTTCATTGGCTCCTGCAAGAGCAATAGAGCGCTCATCGGATAAAATTATCGGATAACCTGTTTCACCAAAGAGAGCCCATATTGTAATTCCTGGAGTCATTGGTGGAAGATCTGGAAAGTTTTTAGCCAAATCATCTGTACAAACCTTTTTTAAATAAGCAATCTGCCCTGTTTCAGAAGGGGGCACGTCTTGTAATAAAAAGTTCTGTTTATGCTCTCCCATTTCATTATTCCTTTACGCATTAACTTTTATTACCCACCACTACTCACTTTAATTGGAATCTGCTTCGTTTGTTTTTTTAATTTTGGTTGATGTAAGTTAATTGATAAAAGACCATTTTTCAACTCAGCATTTGTGACCTGCATTCCTTCAGCGAGAAGAAAGGTACGTTGGAATTGGCGTGCAGCTATACCGCGATATAAATATTGATGGTTTTGATTGTTTGTTTGTTTACCATGAATGATCAGTTGATTGCCATCTAATAAAATACTGAGATTATTGATTTGAAATCCGGCAACAGCCAAAGTTATGCGTATATGGTTTGCATCATCGTTTTTGTGCAAACGCTCTATGTTATAAGCTGGGTAAGCCTCATCAGCTTTACTAATGCGTTGTAATATTTTCTCCACCGCTTCAAATCCTAAAAGAAGGGGATTGGAGAAAGGCGTCACATGTGTCATTGTGAGTGTCCTCTTCAAAGCGGCTACTTGACCAAACTCTAAAAAAAAGCGTTTGTTACATCCCTCTCATATGGCAAGTGTAATGGGTAACTTCAAGAGAAAAGATGAAAGAGTTCAATGACTCACAAAACAAAAAAATTGTCAAAGGCAAGAAGAATTGCTGGAATATTGTATAGGGAAGACGAAATTGCAGAAATATTTCGTCGTTTTTCTATTCAACGCCCGATTCCCAAAAGTGATCTTATCTATACCAATGTTTTTACTCTCTTAATTGCAGTTATTCTTTCGGCTCAAGCTACAGATGCTAGCGTTAATAAGGTAACAAAAGAATTATTCCGCCTCGCGGATCAACCAGAAAAAATGATTACATTAGGAGAAGAAGAGATTGCACGTCATATTCGTACAATTGGTCTTTGGCGTGCGAAAGCGCGCAACGTTTACACGCTTTGCAGTTTTTTAATTGATCAGTATGGCGGTCAAGTACCTGATAATCGTGAGGCCCTTATGGCACTTCCTGGAGTAGGGCGTAAAACTGCAAATGTTGTTTTGAATGTTGCTTTTGGGCAACCTACTATAGCTGTGGACACGCATATTTTTCGTCTTGGGAACCGTCTTGGTTTAGCACCTGGTAAAACACCAGAAATTGTTGAAGAAAAGTTGCTAAAGATTATACCGGTCGGTTATCTTCGTTATGCGCATCATTGGCTTGTTTTACATGGGCGTTATATTTGTCAAGCACGTAAAGCACACTGTACGCAATGCATTATTGCTGATTTATGTAAAGCAGCAATCAAAACAAATGCAATTCCAGCACCTTTGGTTGAAGTTCAAGGCAATGGAGCTCCAATTTTTTTTTGATACGGACTTGCTATTTTGTGTATAGTGGCTTATGGAAATACTAATTGGAGCCGCCCGGCAGGGCATGCCGTGGCTGTTCAGGTGCTTATTCAAGCGTTGGTCCGTTTGAGTGAATAAAATGTATGGAGTAGCAAAATGCCCAAGATGAAGACCAAATCATCCGCTAAAAAGCGGTTTAAAATCACTGCGTCAGGCAAAGTTAAAGCAGCAGCTGCAGGCAAACGCCACGGCATGATTAAACGTTCTAATAAGTTTATTCGTGATGCTCGTGGAACAATGGTTCTGACTGAGCCAGATGCTAAAAAAGTCATTCAGTATTATTTGCCGAATGGCCTTTAAGCTTAGCGCTTTTGATTTTTAGGAGAGTATCATATGGCACGTGTAAAAAGAGGTGTTACAGCGCACGCTAAACACAAGAAGGTTCTTAAACAGGCTGAAGGTTTTTACGGTCGTCGTAAAAATACCATTCGTGCAGCTAAAGCAGCGGTTGATCGCTCAAAACAGTACGCTTATCGTGATCGCAAAAATAGAAAACGCACTTTCCGTGCTTTGTGGATTCAAAGAATCAATGCAGCTGTTCGCGCAGAAGGCCTAACTTATGGGCGTTTTATTGATGGTTTATCAAAAGCAGGTATTGAGGTTGATCGTAAAGTTCTTTCAGATATAGCAGTTCACGAATCCGCGGCATTTTCTGCTTTAGTGGCTTCCGCGAAGAAGGCTTTGGAATATTTGAAAGATACAACGCCTAATGCTTTTGAAGGCGCTGTCAAATAAGCCAGTTGTGTTCTCTTAAAGCATTCATTTATTCGGGATCCCGTACTGGTTATTACGAGTGCGGGGTTTTTTTTATTCAGAAAATAGGCAAAAAAACATGAGCGATATTGAGCGTCTGGAACAAGAAATTTGTTTGGCTTTAGAAGCAGCTAATGATGAACAGTCCCTTGAAACAGTGCGTATTGCGGCATTAGGAAAAAAAGGCAGCATCTCTGAAAAATTAAAAGCATTAGGAAAGATGGATGCCGAAGAACGCCATAAAGTTGGACCAGTTCTAAATGGATTAAAAAATCGCGTTTTAGAATTATGGGCACAAAAGCGTGATTTTCTTAGACGCCAAGCAATGGATGCACGCCTTTCTAGTGAAAGGGTTGATGTTACTTTGCCTGTGCGTTCTTCGCCTATAGAACGGGGACGTATTCATCCTATCTCACAGGTAATTGAGGAAATTATAGCCATTTATACGAATATGGGTTTTTCACTTGCAGAGGGACCCGATATTGAAACAGATTATTACAATTTTACAGCATTAAATTTTCCTGAAGGTCATCCCGCACGGGAAATGCATGATACCTTCTTTTTTAATGTTGATAAAACGGGAGAGCAGAAATTATTGCGCACCCATACCTCACCCGTGCAAATCCGTACGATGGAAAGGCAAAAAGCACCAATACGTATCATTATTCCGGGAAAAACTTACCGTATGGATTCAGATGCCACGCATTCTCCAATGTTTCATCAGGTAGAAGGTCTTGTGATTGATAAAACTTCTACCATTGCACATATGATGTGGCTTCATGAGACTTTTTGTAAAGCTTTTTTTGAAGTTCCTTCTGTAAAAATGCGTTTTCGTCCATCTTTTTTTCCTTTTACCGAGCCCTCTATGGAAGTAGATATTCAATGTGACCGTTCTGGTTCAGAAGTAAAGTTTGGTGAAGGACAGGATTGGCTGGAAATCTTAGGATGCGGAATGGTGCATCCTCATGTATTAAGGAATGTTGGTTTAGATCCTGATGAGTATCAGGGTTTTGCATGGGGAATGGGCATTGATCGTGTTGCCATGTTGAAATATGGAATGCCTGATTTGCGGGCTTTTTTTGATGCTGATCTCCGTTGGTTAGACCATTATGGCTTTCGTTGCTTTGATATGCCTGCTTTTTTTCCTGTTTTAAGAAATATGTGATCTTGTCATAACTTTCATGTGAGGTTTTAAAATGAAATTTACATTGTCTTGGTTAAAAGATCACTTAGAGACAGATGCGTCTTTCGATGAAATTTGTGATAAACTAACAGCTATTGGCCTTGAAGTTGATCATGTGGATGACCGTTCTTCTTTAAAAGGTTTTGTGATTGCAAAAGTTTTAACGGCAATGAAACATCCTGATGCAGATAAACTCCAGATTTTGTCGGTAGATACAGGGACTGGTACACCTGTGCAAGTTATCTGCGGGGCATCAAATGCACGTGCTGGGCTTGTTGGTGTTCTTGCGTTGCCTGGCACTTATGTGCCTGGACTTGATGTCATATTATCTGTGGGCAAAATCCGCGGTGTTGAAAGTTTTGGGATGATGTGTTCACAAGCGGAGCTTGAGCTATCGAATGAGCACGATGGGATTATCGAGCTTCCAGAAGATACACCTATTGGAGGTTCGTTTGCGGCTTATGCAGGTTTGGATGACCCAATAATTGATATTGGTTTGACACCCAACCGTTCTGATTGCACTGGTGTTCGCGGTATTGCGCGTGATCTTGCTGCCGCTGGAATCGGACGATTAAAAGAACTCTCTTTACCACAATTTGTCGCTTCCTTTGAAACGCCACTTCATGTTTCTTTAGATTTTTCGCAAGGCTTACCATTATGTTTAGGTTTTGCTTGGCGTGAAGTACGCAATGTTCAAAATGGGATATCACCGCAATGGATGCAGCAGCGTTTGAGTGCAATTGGTTTGAGACCGATTAGTGCGCTGGTTGATATGACCAATTACATAAGTTTTGATCTTGGTCGTCCACTTCATGTTTTTGATGCCGATAAGATTAAAGGGAATTTGAGTATACGTCGTGGTCGTGAAGGTGAACAGCTTCAGGCGCTTAACGGAAAAATCTATAATTTGAGTGTTAAAGATTGTGTCATTGCAGATGAAGAGGGCGTTGTTTCGATTGCCGGCATCATGGGTGGTGAAAGAACGAGCTGTGATGAAACAACGCGTCGCGTTATTATTGAATCAGCGCTTTGGGATGCGCAGAGTATTGCACAGACGGGTCGTGCATTAGGACTTATCAGTGATGCACGTTATCGGTTTGAACGGGGGGTTGATCCGGCTTTTATGGAAACAGGGCTTGAGATTGCAACAGAATTGGTTTTACGCCTTTGTGGTGGTGAAGTTTCAAAGATGAAGATTGTTGGTTATCAGCAGCCAGAAATCAAACAGATTGCCTTTCCTTTATCTGAAATTAAACGTTTGACAAGTTTAGAGATAGAGCGTGAACAAGTCCTTACTATTTTGACACAGCTTGGATTTGGCATTGAAGAAAAAGGAGATGTAGTTACGGTTAAAGTACCAACATGGCGCCCTGATATCGCTGGTAAAGCCGATTTAGTGGAAGAGGTAATGAGGATTTATGGGCTAGATAAAATTAAACCTGTTCCGTTAGAAAGCTTTGCAGAGGGAAAAGATCAAGTTTTAACATGTTCGCAGATTCGTACACGTGTTACGCGTTTAGCTTTAGCGCATCGAGGTATGAAGGAAGCCGTGACGTGGTCTTTTATTTCTGAAAATCAGGCACTTGCTTTTGGAGGTGCTCAAGAACAGCTTAAATTAGTAAATCCGATTTCGACTGGTATGTCCGTGATGCGTCCTTCTCTTTTACCTGGTTTGCTTGTAGCGGCACAGCGAAATGCTGATCGTGGTTTTCCAGATCTTGCATTGTTTGAAGTTTCCAGCATTTACGAAGATGATACACCTGATAAACAACAACGCGTTGCTGGTGGTATTCGCCGCGGCACAGAACGATTTGAAGGAGCAGGACGCTTTTGGGATGGTGATACGGCAGTAGTTGATGTTTTTGATGCCAAAGCGGATGCATTGGCTGTTTTAGAAGCCTGCGGTATGGATGTCGGCAAAGTGCAGATTGAGGTTGGAGCACCCGATTGGTATCATCCTGGTCGCTCGGGAGTCATGAAGCTTGGATCAAAGGTTATTCTTGGTTTTTTTGGCGTTTTTCATCCTGCTACATTAGAAAAGTTAGATGTTAGTGGTCCTTTATGCGGTTTTGAAGTCTTTCTTGATCGGATTCCAGAGCCAAAGAAAAAGATAACGAAAAGCCGTTCTCCTTTGAAATTATTGCCTTTTCAAATAGTACGGCGTGATTTTGCATTTGTTGTTGATAAAGCAGTTGCCTCTTCTCTTATTGTCCGTGCTGCAAGCGGAGCGGATAAGAAGCTTATTCATTCAGTGCGGGTTTTTGATCTTTTTGAAGATTCAGCGCTTGGCGAAGATAAAAAATCTGTTGCGATTGAAGTTGCTATTCAACCTATTGAACGAACTTTGACCGATGAAGATTTAGAAGAACTTGCTTTGAAGGTAGTAGAAAATGTTACTAAGTCGACGGGAGCATATTTGCGTCGTTGAGTATACTTCTTATCGGGTTATTTTATAAAACGGGAGCACTTTTGAGTGCTCCTTTATTTTTTAGACATTCAAGATCTCTAGAGCTTCTTGAAATGGACCTTCATATCAAACAACATTCTCTTAAATATTAGCTTTTTCAAGGCGAAAAAGAATTTTTTTAAACAACTTGGAAAATTATTTTTTTGTAAAAATCCTTCATTGCAAAGATAAAAGATAACTGCTATTGCTAAATAGTAATGCAAATCATTGGCAATAAAGAGAGGATCAATGAACGTAAAAACGTTTTTTACTATAACTTTTTGGAGTGTTATTTTTTTTGCACCCGATTTAGCTTTGTGTGCTGGCAAATTTAAAGCTGTTACGACTTTCACGATCATTGCTGATATGGCACGCAATGTAGCAGGTGATGCCGCTGATGTTGAATCAATCACAAAACCAGGTGCTGAAATTCACGAATACCAACCTACACCTCGTGACCTTATGCGTGCCCAAGGGGCGAATCTTATATTGTGGAATGGGTTAGAGTTAGAGCTTTGGTTTGAAAAGTTTTTCCAAAATATCAAGGATGTTCCGAGTGTCGTTGTTTCAGAAGGCGTTGTGCCGATTAAAATTGGTGAGGGGCCGTTCAGTGGGAAGCCTAATCCCCATGCATGGATGTCACCAACTTCAGCTTTGACTTACGTTGATAATATCCGTGATGCTTTTATAAAATACGATCCTGAGCATTCTGCTATTTATAAAGAAAATGCTGAAATTTATAAGCAGAAGATTCGCGCGACGATTGAGCCAATCAAAGCTGAATTGGAAGCATTACCGGAAAACAAGCGTTGGCTTGTGACCAGTGAAGGCGCATTTAGTTATCTAGCTCGTGATTTTGATCTGAAAGAGCTCTACCTTTGGCCAATTAATGCCGATCAGCAGGGGACACCGCAGCAGGTTAAGCATGTTATTGACATGGTTCGAAAACACAATATCCAAGCAGTTTTTTCGGAGAGCACTATTTCTCCAGCACCTGCCAAGCAAGTTGCGAGAGAAACAGGGGCTAAATACGGTGGTGTTCTTTATGTTGATTCTCTGAGCGAGAAAAATGGTGAGGTCCCTACCTATATTGATTTATTGCGCGTTACGAGTGCACGAATTGCTAGTGCTTTGTCAGATGGAGTGAAAGGTCAATGATTGGATCTGGAATATTTGCGCAAGGCGTAACAGTAACGTATCGTAATGGGCATACAGCTCTACGCGAAGTGAGTTTTAAAAGCCCAACAGGCTCTATTACGGCACTGGTTGGGGTTAATGGATCAGGGAAGTCAACATTATTTAAAGCTATTATGGGATTTGTACAACCTTCAAAGGGAAAAATTCGTATTTTTGATTTACCAGTTGAAGTAGCTTTGAAACAAAACCTTATTGCTTATGTTCCTCAAAGTGAGGATGTTGATTGGAATTTTCCTGTTCTCGTCGAAGATGTTGTTTTGATGGGGCGGTATGGTCACATGAACTTCTTTCGCTATGCACGGGCACAGGATTATAAAGCTGTTCGCGTTGCATTAGAACGCGTTGATATGTTGGCATTCGCTAAGCGGCAAATTGGTGAACTTTCTGGAGGCCAAAAAAAACGTGTTTTTCTAGCACGTGCCCTTGCACAGCAAGCAAAAGCTATTTTATTAGATGAGCCATTTACAGGGGTGGATGTCACAACGGAAGATAAAATCATCGCTTTGTTGCAAGATCTACGTAAAGAAGGCGCTGTAATATTAGTTTCTACTCATAATTTAGGCTCTGTTCGTGAATTTTGTGATCACACTGTCTTAATAAAGGGAACTGTTTTAGCTTCTGGGTTAACAGAAAGTGTCTTTACACAAAAAAATCTTGAAAAAACTTTTGGTGGTTCTTTACATCATCATCTTTTTGATCTTCACAGTACAAAAAAAAATGATGTTCTCACAGGGGGCAAACAGCCTTTGGTTCTTGAGAGTTCTCAAAGAGTGGAGCATGTTGCATGATTTCTTGGTTGCTTGAACCACTAAGCTATCAATATATGGTTAATGCAATGTGGGTTTCAGGGTTAGTTGGGTGTGTTTGCGCCTTTCTTTCTGCTTTTTTGATGTTAAAAGGTTGGTCATTGATTGGTGATGCACTGTCCCATTCGATTGTACCTGGAGTAGCAGGGGCTTACCTTTTAGGTTTACCTTTTTCGCTTGGAGCTTTTTTTTCTGGTGGGCTTGCTGCAGCAGCGATGCTTTTTTTTAACCAACGAACAAAGCTGAAAGAAGATACCATTATTGGTCTCATTTTTTCTTCCTTTTTTGCTTTTGGATTGTTTCTCAAATCCTTGAAACCGATGGCTGTTAATATTGATACAATTGTTTTGGGAAATATTTTAGCAGTCAGTTCATCAGATATTCTACAATTGGCTCTTATTGGTTTTTTTTCTTTGCTTATATTGCTTTTGAAGTGGAAAGATCTCCTTGTTTCTTTATTTGATGAAACGCATGCACGTGCTATTGGGTTAAACGTAAAGTTTTTAAAGATTCTCTTCTTCACACTGCTTTCCGCTTGTACTGTTGCCGCCATGCAAACAGTTGGAGCATTTTTGGTTATCTGTCTTGTCGTGACTCCAGGCGCAACAGCTTATCTTTTAAGTGACCGTTTTGTAAATATTTTGGTTATTGCAGTTGTGATTGGAACCTTTACAAGTGTATTGGGGGTGTATGTGAGTTATTTTTTGAATGCACAAACCGGTGGTGTTGTTGTACTTTTTCAGGCATTTCTGTTTATGGTTGCCTTTATTTTTGCTCCTAAACATGGGTTTATTGCGGCGCGTCTACGTATAAATGCGGCAAAAAAGGGTGTGATGATATCATGATTGATCAATTACTCCTTCCTTTTCAGTTTTCTTTTATGCTTAAGGGGATGGTTATTGTTACTATCCTTTCTGTTCCAATGGCGATGCTTTCTTGTTTTCTTATTTTGAAAGGATGGGCACTTTTAGGTGATGCGATTTCCCATGCGGTTTTTCCTGGTGTCGTTGTTGGTTACATGGCAACACCGTGGGTGATAGCATTTTTGACTTCTTTACCATTTGCTTGGTTTCATAATGTGCGCCCAGCGAATGTTACGATGACTTTGATTACTTGTGGTGCTTTTGTTGCGGGTATGATTTGTGCCCTTGTGACGGGTTTTTTAGGGAGCAATAGCCGTATCAAGCAGGATACGGTGATGGGTGTTGTTTTTTCATCTATGTTTGGTTTGGGGCTTGTTTTGGCAACGTCCATTTATAGTAGCCTGGATCTGAATCATATTCTATTTGGTAATCTCTTGGGTGTTAATTGGCTTGATATTACGCAGACAGCGATAATTTCTGCTCTTGTCACGTTTGTTTTAGGAGCAAAATGGCGTGATTTCATGCTGTATATTTTTGATTCAGTTCAAGGTCGTGCAATGGGGTTACGAATATCGCTCCTCCACTATACGCTTTTAACGATGATTTCTCTCACGATCGTTGCGGCTTTGAAAGCTGTGGGGATTGTTCTCGTTATCTCTTTATTGATAGCACCAGGAGCAATTGCTTATCTTATCACAAAGCGATTTTCTTTTATGTTGGTAATCGCTGTGTTGGTCGCAGCTCTTTCTGGTTTTTTAGGAATTTATCTAAGCTTATTCATTGGTTCTGATTCTGCTTCTACAATTGTGTTGATTTTAACATTAATCTTTATTGCTATTTTTCTGTCGATTTTCTTTCGTCACACAACAATTCATGAAATTTGAGCGCGAAAAGATTTATTGCATAACAGCAATGCATTTTTGTAGGTTGT
Organism: Bartonella gliris; assembly: GCF_045277155.1. Classification (GTDB taxonomy): domain Bacteria; phylum Pseudomonadota; class Alphaproteobacteria; order Rhizobiales; family Rhizobiaceae; genus Bartonella; species Bartonella gliris. The sequence continues at coordinate 1,242,519 of NZ_CP123962.1, read as the reverse complement.
CTCTAACGCTTGTTTTAACTAGACAGCGAGGTGCTAGGTCATTTTCCTCCTAATATCTAGCAGATGGGTGCAGCATTTTCTTCTCCCCCCCAACGCTGCATTCATAATTAAGAGGCTGCATTGATTTATTCTGCAGCCTTTTTTTATTTTGGGCTTTTCTAAAAATTTTTTCTTATTGCTTGAAAACTTTGAAAGGATCATCATATTGCGTAAGCTGTTCTATGTTTTGGAAGGAATTATCACCGAAAATATACTTACCAATGAAGTGGTATGAAGCAGTGGTTGTGCGCTAAAGCTTTTGAAAAGCAAGGGGATAATGATGATTTCTTGTACAGGAAAGTGGCGCTAGAGGATGAAAAAAGATTTTAAAATATCTCACTCTTTGCGTATTTGCACTTCTATAGTGGGTTGGGTAATGGTTGTTTTAGGTATTATCGGTATAGTATTACCTATTATGCCAACCGTGCCTTTTTTAATAGTTGCTTCATGGTGTTTTTCTCGTTCATCACCACGTTTTCATAGTTGGCTGAATAATCACCGCATTTTTGGTCCGCCTATTAAGAAATGGGAAGAAAAGCGCGCCATTCCGCCATTTTTAAAAGTTTTTGCGGTGGTGAGTATGGCAGGTGGTTTTTTATCTTTTTGGGTGATGGTGCACCCTGCTTTGTGGTTTGCCTTGTTAGTTTCTGCTATTTTGCTGTTGATAGCTATTTATATTGTGACACGTCCATCTTCATAATGGTAAAAATAAAAGCTTTATGAGCTCAATACTCTTTTTATCTTTTTATCTTTATGAGTTCCTTGGAGCTATTGACAGAAAAGTTTTAGCCTTCAAATTTTAGGATAACATCTACATATTAGGATGTATATTAGCTGATAAGCTTTTTTAGAATGTATAAAATTGTATGTTCATTAGTTAGAATGATATGTTTATGAAACAGTTTTAGCCGCAAAGGTGATTGCATACGAATACTTTAATCGGGTGTTTGTAAAATTACGTCTATTAATCATGATGATTATATTCATAACATAATGGAGATATTCTTTGTGTACGTTAAGAGTGATGGGGTAGTACTTGCTTATTGCTATTGATCTGTGACTGATTTCATAGCTGTTTGTCTTTAATTTTATACCAATTAGCGGATGATTTAAGTCTTCATGGGCCTATCAACACGGTTTTCATTACCAAAAAAATTGAGATAACGTTGTATTTCTTGCGGGTCACCGGTGATTTTTTCGGGATTATCTGAAAGTTTTACGGCTGGCCGACCATTAGCATGAGTAACTTTACAGACAAGGGAAAGAGCATCAAAAGTTGCAATTTCTTTTGGAGTACAGCCTGCAAAATCATTGGTAAGATCTGTTCCCCACCCAAAACTCATGCGCACTTTGCCATGGAAATGGTGATAGGTTTTTTCAATTGTATTGACATCGAGAGCATCAGAAAAAATCAATAATTTTTCACGTGGGTCTTTTCCTTTTTCTTTCCACCATTTGATAATACGTTCGCCGCCCTCAATAGGCGGAGCACTATCAGGTCTAAAACCTGTCCAATCAGCTACCCAATCTGGTGCATTGCGTAAAAATGCTTCTGTGCCAAAAGTATCAGGCAAAACAATGAGAAGATTTCCACCATAATAACGATTCCAATCTTGCAAGACTTGATAAGGTGCTTTGCACAATTCATTATCATTATTGGTGAGAGCGGCAATGACCATGGGCAATTCATGTGCATTTGTACCAAGAGCTTCTAGATCTGTATCCATAGCAAGAAGGACATTGGAAGTTCCTGTAAAAGCATTGCCAATACCTTCTTTTAATGCTTCGACACACCAGCGTTGCCATAAAAAAGAATGACGACGTCTTGTACCAAAGTCGGATATTTTAATATCAGGAAATTTCTTGAGACGTTCAACTTTACTCCACATTTTTGCTTTAGCACGCGCATAAAGCACATCAAGTGCAAAACGCCCCAAGTTTTTCAGAGCAGCACGTGAACGTAATTCACTGATAATAGCAAGGGCAGGGATTTCCCACATGGAACTATGGGTCCAAGGGCCGTGGAAATGAAGAATATATTGGCCATCTTTGCGGGTTAGTTCATATTCTGGTAGTTGAAAATTCTCAAGCCAATGAAGAAAATCTGGTTGGAAAATTTGTTTACGCCCATAAAATGTATTACCAGCGAGCCAGATCATTTCTTTTTTCGTAAAGCGTAAACTAAGGGCATGATCAAGTTGGGCACGCAGCTCACCCTCATCAATTTCATCGGCAAGACGGATTGTTTTGATGCGGTTTATGAGGGAAAAAGTAACATTTACGTTTGGGTAAAGCCCCCAAATCATCTGTACCATAAGAAGCTTATAAAAATCCGTATCGAGAAGTGAACGAATAATGGGATCAAGTTTCCAAGTATGATTGTAAACACGTCTAGCAATATCTGGGTGATTCATAACCCTTTTTCTTTCAGTTTTTTGGAATCTAAAATTGTTGTGCACCAAAACGATTAATATAGGAAGGACAGAAACTATAACAACTTTACAGTTTCGGACAAGAATAAAAAATGCCGTGATCTTTATCTTTTTTTAAGATTTAAGAGTACGTATAATTTGATGTTTACCTGTTTTTTTTAACTTTATCCCTGTGTTAACTTTTGCATATTCTTTATCATCAACAGTAAGCAAATTTTGGAAACCCCATTTAACTTTAATGATGTAGACGGCATCATAAAATTTAATTTTTGCTTCATATTCTGGCCAAGAGGAGGGTAAATGGGGTTTTAAAAACAACAGATTGCCTTGACGCTTAATCCCAAGAATGGCTTGTATTGCAGCGTGGTAAAACCATCCTGCTGAGCCTGTATACCATGTCCAACCGCCTTGTCCACGGTGTGGTTCAATGGCGTAGATGTCTGCAGCCATAACATAAGGTTCAACACGATAAACTTCGGGATTTTGACCGTGGATGATGGGGTTTATCATAGAAAATAGGGCATAAGCTTTGTCTGCTTCACCCATTTCAGCAAGCGCTATAATGTTCCAAATGGCACCATGGGTATATTGTCCGCCATTTTCTCGAACCCCTGGAGGATAGCCCTTTATATAACCCGGTTCGAGAGTGCTTTTATCAAAAGGTGGCCAGAAAAGACGTATAAGTCTACCTTTTTCATCACACAGATGCTCAAACATGGATGCCATTGCTTGTTTTTGACGCTCAAGAGATGCCATTTGAGAAATGACAGCCCAAGATTGCGCAATAGTATCAATTTGGCATTCATCATTTATTTTAGAGCCAAGAGGAGTCCCATCATCAAAATAACCTCGTCGATACCAAGCACCATCCCAACTGTGATCTTCTAGAGCATTCGTCAAACGTTCAAGATATCCACTCCATGCTTCGACATGGTTGTTATCGCCACGCTTTTGAGCAAGAGGGATGAATGCTTGTAGTGTGGTACCCAAAAACCATCCTAACCAAGTACTTTCGCCTTTCCCTTCAATGCCTACTAAATTCATGCCATCATTCCAATCTCCACCTAAAATAAGAGGGAGTCCATGTGGTCCACACCGTTTGATGGCAAGATCTAAAGCTAAAGCACAATGTTCATAAAGTGTTGCTGTTTTTTGAGATTGCGTGGGTTGAAAATAAGCATCGTGTTGTTCTTTGTTCAGAGAAGGGCCTTCAATGAAAGCAATGGGAATATCAAGGAAGTCGTATTCGCCAGTGGTATTGACATAAAGGGCAGTGCCATAAGCTAGCCAGACTATGTCATCGGAAATATGTGTGCGAACACCTGCATTGCTATGAGGAAGCCACCAATGCTGTACATCGCCTTCGAGAAACTGATGGGCTGCAGCATTTAACAATTGTTGGCGTGCTAGCTGTGGTTCAAGCGGGAGCAAAGACAAGCTATCTTGCAATTGGTCTCGGAAGCCGAAGGCACCACTGGCTTGATAAAAAGCTGCACGTGCCATAATACGGCAGCCATAGATTTGATAAGGGAGCCAATGGTTAACCATAATATCAAAAGAGGGATCTGGTGTTTTAACTTGGAGTGGAGAAACGAAATCGTTCCATTGTTTTTCTTGTTGTGCAAGCAGAATGTTAAAATCATTTTCACGTATCTGGTCCAGCAGTTTTTTAGCTTCTTGCATGTTTTCAGCATTACCAAGATAGAAGATGATCTCTTTTGTTTGGCCAGGTGCCAGATCAATATCATAGGCTAATGCCGAGCAAGGATCGCAGCCTGCTTCAACTGTATTTGAAAGTGCGCTAGCTTGACGGAGTGCGCGTGGATGCTTAATCGTTCCTGTAGAGCCAATAAATTCAAGACGATCGGTAGTGACGCTGGTTGGCATTTCGGATGCTGATAAAAATGCGACCTGTTGAGATGTTTCAATGTGATAGGGATTTTGAATAAAATGTGCACCTCGTTTTTGATCATAAGAGGGAAGGATAAAAGGGGCGTGTTTTGTACGGACATTTCCCAAAACCCATTCAACATAATTATAAAGACGTAAGCTTCGCGGTTTTTTCCCTTCGTTTTTGATGATAAGACGTGAAAGACGAATTGGTTTTTTTAGATCAATTGTATGGGTAAGTTCTAACGCGATTTCTGAATGTGTGGATTTAAAAGTTGAGAATCCAAAACCATGACAAGCTTCGTAGATAACGTTTTCATCACATTCGACAGAAGAAACTGGTGAGAAACGTTTTAAAGATAAGCGATCAACAAGATAAAGCGCTTCTCCTGGACGGTTCGAAACAGGATCGTTAGCCCATGGAGTTAATTGGTAATCACGGCTATTATTGGCCCATGTGAAGAGAACACCTTCAGCTGATACGTGGAAGCCAAAGCTTTTATTAGCAATGACGTTAATCCATGGATGTGGTGTGTTTGTGCGTCCGTTAAGACGTACGATATAATGGTTATCATGGTTAAAACCGCCATAACCATTCCAATACTTTAGATCTTTACCATTAGCAGGAAGGAGTGAAGTTTTTTGGGCACTGATAAGACCGATCGAAGTAAACAAGTTTGGTTCGGTTAGTGTTGCTACTTGCCTTCTTTTGTCATATTTGCTGCGGTTTAATTTATTATTCAATTCTTGATTACTGTTGCGGGCAGCTAGATCAGAATCAATATTTTCCATACGTTTGAGTTGTTCAGACAAAGATCCATTTTGAGCATGAAGGACAATACGGGCTGATGCAAGAAGTGTCTCGAAACTTTTTTCATTGATTTGATCGCGCCGAAAGGTAAAAATATGTTGGTGTTTATCAGTTTCAGTGTTGTGATGACGATAGGATTCGCATACCCACTCAATAGCGCGTTGCGTATTTTGTATATAAGAAAATGCTTGTTCATTCAAAATAACCAGATCAATAATTAATCCACGCGTGCGCCAATATTCATGTGCTTTGAGGAGCTCACGAAGCACAGTTATATCCATTTCATTATCTAGTCTTAAAAGGCAGATAGGAATGTCCCCTGAAAGCGACATTGGCCAAAGGTCAGATTGTTTGCCAAGAGTTTTTGCTAATATTTCGGGAGGGAGACGCCAAGTGCGGTCTGGATAGATGAGTGGTGTTGCATATTTTTGATAAGTAATGGCTTCTCTAGGGTGGATACCGTTTTGATATAATGCAACTTGTGAACGTGTCCATGCCATTGAAAATTCTCGCTGGAACATATTGGGTTGTCTATAATGTTTAACATGATTTTGCAGCGTTTCTTTTGAATTGGCAGCAAAAGTCCAAAAAATGAGTTCTACTTTTTCATGTGCAGGAATTTTTACACGGCAGCGGAGTGAGATAATTGGATCTAGAACGCAGCCTTGGCTATTACTAAAATGGGCATTTTGATCAAATGCAGCCGGTCGGCGAATAGAACGGCCACGGCCAATAAACAAGAAACGGTCGGTTTCAGATTCTGCTTCTGGGATAGTGCCTGCTGTATCTGTGACAAAATGGGTGATATGGATCTCGGGGTCATTGGGCGCGCGTTTGCGTCTTTTGGCAAAAATTGTTCCTCCTGAATCAGCAATTTCTGTTTCTATAAACATACGTGAAAAAATAGGATGGATGCAATCAGTATCCATTGTTGCGAGCGCTAATTCACCATAAGAGGTAACTTCAATCAGGCGATCTTTATTGGTTGTATTCATAAGCTGGAGACGTCGACCTTCGCCATCATTTTCGGATGTAACGAGACATTCGAGTGTGGATTTTATGCCATCAACCATTTTTATATATTCAGCTTTTTCATCTGTAAAAATGCTAACGGCTTCTTCATCGGCAACGCGTGTTGGCTCACCAGTTACAGACCACCAACGCCCACTATGTGTATCACGCAGGAAGAATAAAGTACCTTGTTGATCTTCTGCAATATCAGGGATAAAACGCGTGATCATGTAATCATGCCAACGGCTATAACCAGAACCATTTGCTGTCAACATTGAGGAATAAAAACCGTTCGATAAAAGCAAAGTTGCACGGGGTTTGAGAAGCGGGTTAGTGATAATGCGCATAGGAACGTTATCAAGTTCTTGGGAGCTATTGCGCAGGGGATTAGTAATTTTTGTGTGAATGATAGGAATTTGATGTGGGGCTCTTTCCTGTAATAACAATTGCGTCGCTTCAATAGCTGGATCACGATGAAAGCGATTACGCATCCGTCCTTCAAAAATGACATTGTTGATAGCAAGAATTGACATGCCATGATGGTGTGCATAATAATTACGTACAATGGCATATTTTTCTCTTGTCTGCACACGAGAAGGGGTAAAATCGACAGAGTCATAATAGCCATATGTTCCTAGAGCTCCAAGATCACGTAGTCGTTTTAAATTTTTCACGGCGGGGGTTGGCATATATTGTGCTGCTAAAAGGCTTGCATAAGGAGCAATAACTGCATTACGTGAGAGATCGCGTTGTAGTCCAAGGCTTGGATCTCCAAAGCTAGCGTATTGGTAATTCATTAAGTGATCGCGAGCGTTAAATGCAGCTTCTGAAATACCCCATGGTAATCCTCGTTTATGAGCATATTGTATTTGATGACGAATAATTAATCGATTAGTTTGATCCAGTATTGATCCTAGAGGTTCCCGCATGATGAGAGATGGCATCAGATATTCGAACATGGATCCAGACCATGATAAGAGGGCACCTTTCCAACCAACCGGGATGAGTAATCGGCCGAGATGAAACCAATGTTTGAATTTGATATCGCCTTTTGCGATGGCAAAAAGACTTGAGAGACGTGCTTCTGAAGCTAAAAGGTCATAACAGCCTTCATCCAGTTTATTTTCCTGAACACGATAGCCAATAGACAAGAGTTGTCGTTCAGGCTGTTCTAAAAAGTCAAATTCCATATCAAAAGCTATTTGCCGTGCGTTTGCAGCCAAAGTGTTTAATTTTTGGCGTATTTTTTCGGTATCATAGTCATATGTAGCATCATGATGATGGGCTTCGCAGGTTTCTAAAAGGCATTTGGCCCAAGAGTGCGCATGGGCAGATTTTGTTGTTTGAATTTTTTTATCAAGTTCGGCTGTTAGGTGGACAATATCACGAGCTGCAAGTGAGAGATTAATGGTGCGGAAGGTAACGGTGGTTGGTTTTTTTATAAGAGCGTTAATAGCACGGTAGAAATTAGCTATATGTTCTTCGATTTGTTGGCGTAAGGGGCATAAAATATTTTGATCATCTGGAATCTCTTTGATGGTTTCTTCAAGAATATCATTGACATCAAATAAGCCCGCTAGATCACTTTGCAAAAAAGCAAGAGGTGTCTCAGCCCATTCACTTAGAGCAGAAGAAAGTGTTACTAAATGACCAGCAAGGTTTCCTGAATCAACTGTTGATACATAGGTTGGCAAAAGAGGTTTGAGTGTATCGGTTGCATACCAATTATAGAGATGTCCACGGAATTTTTCTATTTTTGTAAGAGTGTCTAAAGTGTATTCGATGCGTGTAATAGTCTCTTCGAAACTAATCCAGCCGAAATCACGTGCGGCAATAGTGGAAAGTAGATAAACTCCAATATTGGTAGGTGAAGTGCGTTGGGCAACGAGAGGTTTGGGGTCTTCTTGGAAATTGTCGGGTGGCAAATGATTGTTTTCTGCATTAACAAAGGTTGCATAATAAAGCCAAGTCCTTCGTGCAATACGTCGGAGTATTTTTTTATCGTCTGAAGATATATCAAGCGTATCTTGAGATGTTGATGGTTGGCTAACAATCCATGCAATTAAAGGTGAAAAAAACCACACTAATCCAAAAGGCAAAGCGACAAAGCTTGCTGAAGAATGCAAAAATATAGGAAGTATTACAGCAATAATCGCAATAAGTGATGCTGGCCACATTGTAAGGATATAGAAGTCTAAACTATTAGGAATGGATTTTGTTGAGGCGGAGGTTTTCCATTCAAGAAGATGTTGTTTTGAAATCATCATGCGGTAAAGTGTGCGGATGATGGCATCAGTCATAAAATAGGCTGAATGGGCAATAAATGCGGTTTTAAGAAATAGATCTGCTCCCGTAAGAGCAATTTTGCTCAAAATTGACTGGAAGTGCCCGCGCCAAGAATGGTTAAGGCTAGAAGGAATGATGGTTTGAAGCACACCCAAAATGGGGGAGATGAAGAGACTAAGCAGCAAAAATATTTGCCAGACGATAGCTGTTTTTAACGGTAAAATAGACCACCCTGCAATTGCTGCAATTAGCCACATAAGTGGTGTGAGAGAACGGCGCAGATTATCTTGCATTTTCCAACAAGTGATAAGGCTTATTTGATACCATTGTAAGAGGTAAGGCAATAACTGCCAATCGCCACGAATCCAACGATGATGACGGGTAACATCAACATTATAGGCTGTTGGATAATCCTCAATTATTTCTACGTTAGTCACGAGTGCAGCACGTGCATAGCTTCCTTCTAAAAGATCATGACTGAGAACAGTATTTTCTTTAATTTTTCCATGAAGTGCTTTTGCAAATGCATCAATGTTATAAAGACCTTTGCCAGTGAAAGTTCCTTCTCCTAAAAGATCTTGATAGGTATCAGAGACGGCAAAAACGTAAGGATCAATACCACGATTGGTAGAAAAAATCTTTTGCAGAATTGATGTTTCTTTTCCGGTTGTGAGGGAAGGTGTGATACGGGGTTGTAAAATGCTATAACCTTTTACAACCCTCCCATTTTGGGGATCAAAAATGGGAGAGTTGAGTGGATGATTCAGTTTTCCAACGAGTTTAGCAACACTTTCAGGGGTTAGCCGTGTGTCTGAATCCAAAGTCATAATGAAACGGCAATCCATGGGAAGATGTGGATCTGGGGTGTAAAAGCTTGTATTTTTATCGCCTCTTAATAAGAGATTAAGCTCATGGAGTTTACCACGTTTACGTTCCCACCCCATCCAGCATTTTTCGCTAGCATTATAAAGGCGCCGACGGTGTAAAAGAAAAAAGAGGGGGATATCATCACGACGATAACGGTGGTTAAGTTTAGCAATACTACTTTGTGCATAGTTTAGCAGATCGAGATCGTCTTGTGTTTCTTCTAAGGGAGCGTCACCCCAGTCTGTGATAAGAGCGAAATGAATAGCGCCTTTGGGATTAGAAAGATAATGCACTTCAAGATTACGCACTTGCTCATCAATGTAATCACGTGATGTAATTAAGGTAGGCACAACAACCATTGTGCGTGCGTGTTTGGGAATACCTTCTTTATATTCATAACCAATAAGTTGTTTTGATGGAATAAACCATGAAACAAGAGTGTTGAAGAAAGAAAAAGCAGCATCCATGGCAGGAAAAACTGCTAATACGGTAAAAAGAACAGTCCCAAACGGTGTTAAGCTTGATGCTTGTAAGAGAGCATAGATTGCAAGCAAAAGAGCGATGGTTAAAAAAGAAACAGGGATTGCAATTACTGCTATTTTTGAGCGACGATAGGCACGTGCCCATTTTATGAAAAGGGATGGAGAGTATCCGCAAGCTTTTTCAAAAATATAACGCCCATCGTCGACAAGATACCATCCAATAGAGGAATTGTTATGATGAGAATTATATTCAGAGGCAGAATGTGCCATTTCTAAAGCTTTACGTGCGACTTCGACCTCGCTGAGAGAGGAACGGCGTGCAATTGTTTCGATCACTTGTCGATAGGCATTGCGTGAGTGAGAATCAATTTCAGAAAAGTCGCTATTTTCACGCAAGATAAGGTCAACAGAACTTACGCGTTCAAACCATACTGTCCAATCAACGTCATCAATGGTTTTGAGGGCACGAATAATATTGCCCATAGTTACACCATCTGCTGCTTGATGGGTATGTTCATCGGCGGTTGCAATTTCTGGGCTACTGCTTTGGCGATGCAATTGTTTTTCAAGCCAATTTAATGCCACAGTTGAATCGACAGATGCGCCTCGTAAACGGTAGAATAAATGAGCTGAAAAAGTCGAATCCGCGGTTAACTTTTCATAAAGAGTAAAAAGACTGTGTAATTTGGTTTCATTTTCTGCAAGAGCAATTTTGTCAGCCACCTGATTAGCAAGATGACGCATATGCTGTGTTTTTTCAATACGCAATGAAAGTCGACGAACATTTTCAATTAACAGCATACGTACAACAGAAGGGAGAGCCCACAATTCGCCAATTGTAAGGTTACAAATTTCTTGAAATCCATTGACTATAGAGGTGAGTGTTTCTTGTGAAAATCTGCTATCTGTATGTGCAATATACAGCCAAGCTAAAGCAAAAATACGTGGAATTTCTGCTTTTTTTTTATAAAGGGGAAGTTGCTTAATGAAGGATTGTGGGAAGTTGCAGCGTAGCTGTTGTATGGTTTTATCAATAGTATAGTGATTATCAATAAGCCATTGAGCGGAGGGTGCAATAGTTTCATTGTTACGGGAAGCAACATCGCTGCTGCGAAAAGCATGAAGAATAAGTTTGGCATTTTCGATCAAACGTTTACGAAAATCATTTTCTCCTTTATATTCAGGAAGTAAAATTTCTTTTCCAGAGGCTATATCATGGCCTAATTTATAAAGTTCTTCTTCCGATTTATAAGTTGAACGAATAGGAAAGTTGGTTTTAGCAAGATAGCAAGCTTTTGTTTTTTGAGGAAAAAAACACTTCATAAAAGATATTGTGAGTGCCATAATATGATATTGCCATTCAATGATGTGGTTTCTTTTTTATTCAACAGGCTGTTGGCATTTTACTTTAATAATAAGCTTTTTATTTTTATTTGGAAGTGTTTGCAATTTTTTGATTAGATGATTGAAAAATTAACAAAGGGAATATTAAAGATTCAAGAATAAAAAAGGCCGCTAGAAAAACGAGCGACCTTACTTTTAACTATAACTGTTAATCCATTATTCTTGTTCTTGCTTTTTTAAAGCTGCACCAAGAATATCACCAAGAGAAGCGCCTGAATCTGTTGAGCCATATTGAGCAACAGCTTCTTTTTCTTCTGCAATTTCTAAAGCTTTAATGGATACTGAAAGCTTGCGTGTTTTCTTATCGAATGCAGTAATACGAGCATCAACTTTTTGACCAATAGAGAAACGCTCAGGCCGTTGTTCGTCACGATCACGTGCTAAATCAGCACGGCGAATAGTTGTTTCAAGATTGTGGTCAACCAATTTTACATTAATGTCATTGTCATTGATTCCAGTAACTTCACACGTTACAACAGCGCCTTTGCGGAGTTCACCAGCAGCAGCAGCTTCTCCAACTTTATCGTTGGAAAGCTGTTTGATTCCCAGAGAGATACGTTCTTTTTCAATGTCAACATCAAGTACTACAGCTTTAACGATATCGCCTTTATTGTAAGTATCAATGACTTGTTCACCGGGACGATTCCAATCAAGATCAGAAAGGTGAACCATACCATCAACATCACCCTCAAGCCCAATGAAGAGACCAAATTCTGTTTTATTTTTGACCTCTCCTTCGATTTGCGAATTCACAGGAAATTTATTAGCAAAAGCGACCCATGGATTTTCAAATGTTTGCTTTAAACCAAGGGAAATACGCCGTTTAGAAGGGTCAATTTCAAGAACGACCACTTCCACTTCTTGTGATGTGGATAGAATTTTTCCAGGGTGGACATTTTTCTTTGTCCAACTCATTTCGGAAACGTGGATCAGTCCTTCGATTCCTGGTTCGATTTCAACAAAACCACCGTAATCAGTAATGTTGGTAACAGCACCAGTAATTTTTTTACCAACAGGATATCTGGCACTTATGCTCTCCCAAGGATCACTTTCAAGCTGTTTCATTCCAAGAGAGATACGGTGCGTATCTTGATTGATGCGAATAATCTGAACTTTAATAGTTTGACCAATTGTAAGGATTTCAGATGGGTGATTAACACGCCGCCATGCCATATCTGTGACATGTAAGAGACCATCAATTCCACCAAGATCCACAAAAGCACCATAATCGGTGATATTCTTAACGACACCTTCAACGATTTGGTTTTCTTCAAGATTTTGAACGATTTCTGAACGTTGCTCAGCTCGGCTTTCTTCTAAAACAGTACGACGTGAGACGACAATATTGCCGCGACGACGATCCATTTTCAAAATTTCAAAAGACTGTGAATTATGCATTAAAGGTGAAACATCGCGAATGGGACGAATATCAACTTGGCTGCGAGGCAAGAAAGCGACAGCACCATCGAGGTCGACCGTAAAGCCTCCTTTGACTTGGCTAAAGATAACGCCATCGACACGTGCACCAGCATTGAACTTTTCTTCCAGACGAATCCAGCTTTCTTCGCGTCGTGCTTTTTCACGTGATAGAACAGCTTCACCTATCGCATTTTCAATGCGTTCAATGTAAACTTCGACTTCATCTCCAACTTGCAAAGAACCGTCTTTTCCTTTAGCTCCAAATTCTTTGAGTGGAATACGTCCTTCAACTTTAAGTCCAGCATCAATAATGGCCATGTCTTTTTCGATTGCAATGACTCGGCCTTTAACAACGGATCCTTCATTAAGGTCATTGGTTTGGAAAGATTCCATGAGAAGGGCTTCAAAATCCGCTGTTGTGGGATTGTATTGTGACATAAGAACTCCTAATACATACCTTAATTATCAAAGGTATAAGCGCTAGGTTAGTGTTGATACGGGGTAACTTCCTGCCTTTTTCCTTAATACAGGAAGAAAAATTAGCGCTCGGCCGGAAATCACCTTGATAGCTTCATCCAATTATACGCGCTTTTATGACAGGATCAATAAAAGCGCATGCAATTGTAAATGTCGTTTCTATACTCAATTCTGACGTATCAAGCAAGTGGGCGTTTTTTGCTGGTCTTAGCGGGCTTTCTTTTCGGGTTGTATCGCGGTTGTCACGTTGTTCAAGTTGAGCCAGGATTTTATGATAGTCTGCTTGGATTCCTTTTTTTAAAATTTCTTGATAGCGACGTTTTGCCCGTGTTTGAACATTGGCTAGAACATAAAGTTTAACATCGGCATCGGGGCAGACAACAGTGCCAATATCACGTCCATCAAGCACGCTACCAGGTAAAATTTTAGTAAAATTACGTTGTTTAGCAACAAGAATTTCACGTACAGTTGGTATAATTGCTATTTTTGAAGCGGCTTCGCCAAGTTCATGAGAAGAAAGAACAGTTGGATTTAAAGTGTTAAAATCAAGTTCTGTAGCATAAGCAAGTGCACTTTTTTCATCATCAAGAGCTAATTTTTGTTGTAAAAGTGCATAAGCAACACCACGATAAGTAAGACCAGTGTCGAGATAACGAAGACGATAATGTGTAGCAATTTTTCGTGCTAATGTCCCTTTCCCTGAAGCTGCTGGTCCATCAATTGCTATAACAAAAGGTTTCAAGAAATTTTTCCCCCAAGTTGTTGCATAAAAGGGATAAATTCTGGAAAGCTGGTAGCGATCATTCGTTTATCATCAATGGTTACAGGTTTTTCTGATACCAGTCCAAAGATAAGAAAAGACATGGCAATTCGATGATCAAGATGTGTAGTGACGTGTCCACCGCCAAATCCTTTTGCGGAGCTTTTTCCGTGAACAATGAGAAAATCTATACCTTCTTCGCAATCTACGTTATTGATTTTTAGTCCTTGAGCAATTGCGGACAGTCGATCAGATTCTTTAACGCGCAATTCTTCAACTCCTAGCATAACTGTTTTGCCTTCAGCAAAGGCTGCTGCTACTGCCAAAACGGGATATTCATCAATCATGGATGGAGCCCGTTCTTTGGGCACAGTTATACCTTTTAGCATTGATGATTTGACCCGCAGATCGGCAACATCTTCGCCACCTGTTTTGCGTTGGTTCAAAAGTTCTATTTGAGCACCCATTTCCCACAATGTCTCAATAAGTCCCATTCGAGAGCTGTTTATAAGCACATTTTCGATGATGATATCAGAATCTTCCACAAGAAGGGCTGCAATGAGTGGAAAAGCTGCAGAAGAGGGGTCGCCTGGAACATCAATAGTTTGTCCGGTGAGATGTGGTTGTCCATTGAGATGAATAAAACGCGTGCCTTTAGCATCTATTTCTATTTCAAGTTCAGCACCAAACGCTTTTAACATTTTTTCTGTATGATCTCGTGTGAGAATCGGTTCAATAACAGTTGTGATGCCGGCGGTATTGAGTCCGGCAAGTAGGATTGCTGATTTAACTTGGGCAGAAGCCATTGGAATACGATAGCGAATCGGGTTAGCCATTTTCGGGCCATAGAGCGTTAAAGGGAGATGGTCGCCATGTGTGGCTTCAATTTCAACGCCCATTAATCGTAGTGGGTCTAGGATACGTCCCATCGGGCGTTTGGAGAGAGAGGCGTCACCGATAAAGGTTGTTTTCATATGATAAGGACCAACCATCCCCATAACGAGGCGGGCACCTGTTCCGGCATTGCCGAAATTTAAAGGTTGTTGTGCAGCTAAGAGACAGCCGTTTCCGGTTCCCCGAATGATCCAGAGATCATCTTTTTTATGAATACAGGCACCCATAGCTTGCATAGCAGCAGCTGTATTGAGAACGTCATCGCTTTCAAGCAGTCCGTGGATATGTGTTTTACCATTTGCTAACCCTCCCAATATAAGGGATCGATGGGAGATTGATTTATCTCCTGGTATTTTAATTTTTCCAGAAAGACGAGTAGATTTATAGGCGGTTATGGGTATTGCTTTTTGCATAGAAGTTTTATTTAATTTATTTGCATTTTATGAAATTAAGCATCTTTTAGCACATGCTTTGAGAGGCGTCATGAGGAAATCCATGTAAAATGATGTATTTATCTTTGACAAAGACATTATTTTTTGTTTAAGCACCATAAAATTTATCTTTTAATAGAATTATAGTTAACCAAAGAGGCACGGTTCATGGCAAAACAAGAACTTGGAACTAAGCGTGTTGATCCAGAAACGGGAAAGAAGTTTTATGATCTTAATCGCGATCCTATTGTGTCCCCTTATACAGGGATTTCTTATCCACGCTCTTATTTTGAGGTTGTTGCAGCTGAAGCAAATAGTGAAGAAGAAGTTGATACTGAAGAGCTTGATACAGCGCTTGAAAAATCCGCCTTTATGCTTCTTGAAGAGGATGGGGATGATTCTAAAGATGATGATATTCCTGATTTGGAAGATAGCGATGTGGATCTGGGTGATGACGATGACACGTTTTTGTCTCACGATGAAGACGATGAGGATGATGACGTTACCGGTATTCTCGGAGGTGGTGTTTCTAAGGATGACGATTCTTAAGAGAAATGGAAAAGCATTCTTTTCATTGAATGCAAATTCTTCTTGATCTTCGATTTTTCTCGTTTTAAAAAAATTCCTTAAGATTGTTTACCGACAGGGGAAAAATCCGTCTTTGATGTGGGGCTATAGCTCAGCTGGGAGAGCGCTTGCATGGCATGCAAGAGGTCAGCGGTTCGATCCCGCTTAGCTCCACCAAAAAGACTCTATTTGTTTACGAGAAAATCGGTATTTTCCTCTGTTTGAGAGATGCTGCTCTAGCCATAGTAATTGCTCTTTGTATTTTTCAATGCGTTCGTAATGCGTTTGTTCGCAATTATTCACATTGCATTGCTGTTAGTGTGTAAAATGCATATGGTTTTATTATTATGAAAGCGAACGAGCAGGTTGGTGCTATTTTTACGGTGCGTATAATAGAATAAAGTGAGCTGTTTACCATTTGTAATATAACACGTAGAAAAAAGAGGCATCTGGATAGGAGAGGTATCATCAATAAAGGTTGTTTTCTACGACCAATCCCTTGTTCCTAGAGCTCAAGTGAATGCCTATACCGACATTGTCGCTTAAATCCAAAGTTTTTTGTGCAGCTAAAAGGCAGTTGTTATAGATTCTACAAATGATCGAGATATCATTTCTCTTAGGAAAATTTCATGGGATTATGTGCTGCTGAAGAGGTTTATTACGTGGCTTTCAATTTTGTGATTTAAATGTCTCAATAAAAGGCTTTTTTCATTTCTCATGCGAGAGCTCTTGTTTTTAGGGTTGGATTGCAGCACAAAAGGGAAAATGGAATTATTTGAGGGGAAAAAATAATGCCTTCTTACCGTTCAAGAATATCAACTCATGGGCGCAATATGGCAGGGGCCCGCAGTCTTTGGCGTGCAACAGGGATGAAAGAGGCTGATTTTGGTAAACCGATTATTGCGATTGCAAATTCTTTTACACAATTTGTACCAGGACATGTCCATTTAAAAGATCTTGGGCAACTGGTGGCACAACAAATAGCGATTTCTGGCGGTGTCGCGAAGGAGTTTAACACGATTGCTGTAGATGATGGAATTGCTATGGGGCATGATGGCATGCTTTATTCTTTGCCTTCACGTGAAATTATTGCTGATTCTGTTGAATATATGGTCAACGCCCATTGTGCTGATGCACTTGTCTGTATTTCCAATTGTGACAAGATTACGCCTGGTATGTTAATGGCTTCTTTACGGTTGAATATTCCAACAATCTTTGTTTCTGGCGGTCCTATGGAAGCTGGTAAGGTTAAATGGAAAGATCAAAATCTGGCTGTTGACTTAGTTGATGCCATGATTGCTGCAGCTTCTGAGCATAATTCAGAAGAAGAAATTGCTGAAATGGAGCGTGCTGCTTGTCCTACATGTGGTTCTTGTTCAGGAATGTTTACCGCTAATTCTATGAATTGTTTGACCGAAGCATTAGGGCTTTCTCTTCCTGGAAACGGATCAGTGTTAGCAACGCATGCAGATCGTCGGATACTTTTTGAAGAAGCTGGACGACAGATTGTTGCATTGGTCAAGCGTTATTATGAAAAAGGCGATGAGACAGTTTTGCCGCGTTCTATCGCTTCGCGTAAGGCTTTTGAAAATGCAATGACTGTTGATATTGCCATGGGGGGATCAACCAATACTGTTCTACATCTTTTAGCAGCAGCGCAAGAAGGTGAGGTGGATTTTACCATGACAGATATTGATCGTCTTTCGCGTCGTGTTCCTGTTTTGTGCAAGGTTGCACCCTCTATTGCCAATGTGCATATGGAAGATGTTCATCGTGCTGGTGGTATTATGGGACTTTTAGGAGAATTGGATGCAGCTGGACTCATTGATACATCTGCTTACACCGTTCACGCGAAAACGATGAAGGAAGCTCTATACCACTGGGATGTGAAACGAACCAAAGAACCAACTATCCATGAATTTTACCGTGCAGCTCCAGGTGGTATTCCAACACAGACAGCTTTTAGTCAATGTTGCCGTTACGATACCCTTGATCTTGATCGTGAAAAAGGTGTAATCCGCGATAGAAAACATGCTTATTCGCAAGATGGAGGATTGGCAGTTCTTTATGGGAATCTTGCGAAAGATGGCTGTATTGTGAAAACAGCAGGTGTTGATCAGTCAATTTTAACTTTTAAAGGTCCAGCAAGAATTTTTGAAAGCCAAGATTCGGCTGTTACAGCAATTTTGACCGATAAAATTAAATCAGGTGATATCGTTTTAATCCGTTATGAAGGTCCACGTGGTGGACCTGGAATGCAGGAAATGCTCTATCCCACCAGCTATCTCAAATCCAAAGGATTGGGAAAGGTTTGTGCGCTTGTAACAGATGGTCGATTTTCCGGAGGATCTTCAGGGCTTTCTATCGGGCACATTTCACCAGAAGCTGCTGAAGGAGGAGCAATTGCTTTGGTGGAAGAGGGTGATATCATAGAAATTGATATTCCTAATCGTACCATTCATCTGTTAGTCGATGACGTTGAGATGATGAATCGTCGTGCCAAAATGGAAGCAAAAGGAAAAGCCGCTTGGCAACCGGTTGAGGAGCGTAAGCGTAAGGTTTCAAAGGCTCTCAAAGCCTATGCGGCTATGACGACGTCTGCTGCTAGGGGTGCAGTTCGTAGCATTTGATTGAATGAATAACCCAGTTTGTGAAAGATGCATGAGAGATGAAGAAATTTCTTATGTGTTTTTTATACTATTCTAAGCTGATTGTTCGATGCGTTTAGAAGAGTATTCTGAGTTATTTTGATGAGTAAAATTGGGGGGGAATGGATAGAGATATGCTAATGTGTTTTTGGGGAAGGTAGATTTCATTTCTCTTTCATACAGAAGGTGAAAAATCGATTCTAGGAAATGCGATACAAAATTTTCTGTAGAGAGGTTATCATGACCATGACACTGAGTAACAAAGGAAACGGTAATACAGCGAATAACAGATATAAGCGAAGAATAATGCGTAAATGGTATATTTTTGGAGTTGTTATTAAAGAAATTATTGCTGTTCAAGTTGTTTGAGGCGATAAAGTTCTTCTAAAGCTTCCTTAGGTGTTAACTCATCAGGATGAATATTTTTTAAAGCTTCGTGGATCACGCAACATTTATTTGCTTTTTCATCTGTGACAGTTGTCTCTTTAAGGGAAAAGAGTGGTAAATCATCAATTAATTTATGTCCTTTTCCAGCCATTTCACTTTGTTCTAATTGATGGAGAACATTTGTAGCACGGGTAATAACTGCTGCAGGAAGTCCAGCAAGTTTTGCCACTTGTACTCCGTAAGATCGGTCAGCAGCTCCCGGCATGACTTCATGAAGAAAAACAACTTCGCCATTCCAATTTTTGACTTTCATTGTTACATTATGAAGGCGATCAAGTTTTTCGGTAAGCGCTGTCATTTCGTGAAAATGCGTGGCAAGAATAGCACGACAGTGGTTAACTTCGTGAAGATATTCAACGGCTGCCCAAGCAATTGAAAGTCCATCAAAAGTTGAAGTTCCTCGCCCAATTTCATCAAGAATAACAAGAGAATGGTGACTTGCATGATTAAGAATCGTTGCTGTTTCAACCATTTCCATCATAAAGGTTGAGCGTCCCCGTGCCAGATCATCAGAAGCACCAACACGACTAAATAAGCGATCAACAACGCCAATATGAGCGGAAGTAGCTGGAACAAAAGAACCCATTTGCGCCATAATAGCGATGAGAGCATTTTGCCGCAAGAAAGTTGACTTTCCTCCCATATTGGGACCTGTTAAGAGCCAGATAGCTGCATATTGATGATTTTCTTGTACGGAGAGGTCGCAGTTATTGGCAACAAATGGTTCTGCTGCTTGCTTTCGTAGTGCTTGCTCTACAACAGGATGACGTCCCGCGGTGATATGAAAGGTAAGTGATTGATCAATTTTAGGACGACAATATCCTTGTTCTTCAGCGAGATGCGCTAAAGCAACGGAGACATCCAAAATAGCAAGCGCTTCAGCAGCTTTACGAATGAAGTCAACCTGTTCGGTAATTTCATGAACAAGAGTGTCAAAAATTTCCAGTTCAAGGGTCAGTGCATGGTTAGCTGCATGAGCAATACGGCTTTCCAGTTCAGCAAGTTCAGTGGTGGTAAAACGCATAGCGTTTGCCATTGTTTGTCTGTGAATAAAACGCGCTTTTGCTTGTGAGGTATTGGTGAGAGCAGATGCTTGTAAATTAGTGACTTCAATGAAATAGCCTAGAATATTATTATGCTTTATTTTGAGTGTCTTAATATCTGTTTCTTGGGCATATTTTGCTTGAAGTTCAGCAATGACACGGCGTGATTCATCGCGTAGAGCACGCATTTCATCGAGTTCTTGGTGATAATGAGGACGAATAAAACCACCATCCCGTTTGAGTAGAGGGAGATCATCGGCCAATGCTTGTTCTAAATGCACATGCAAGGTAGTGGGGAGATGTGAGAATATTTCTTGTACATCACTTATTTCTTCTGGGAGCAATTCATTATTAAGAAGCTGATTAAGTTCACAAATGATTTCAAAACCGCGTTGGATTGCCGCCATATCACGTGGTCCTCCACGTCCAAGAGCCAAACGTGAAACTGCGCGGGGCATATCTGGCCCCCCTTTCAAAGTGAGCTTTATAGCTTCTGCAAGCGAAGTATTGTGCAGAAAAAAAGCAATCGAATCCAAGCGCTTATCAATCGCTGAAGGTGTAGTTAGAGGAGCAATTAAACGATCAACAAGAAGGCGTGATCCTCCTCCTGTTACAGTACGATCAATGGCTTTTAATAGGCTTCCATCACGTTGACCTGATGTTGTTCGAACAAGTTCAAGACTTAATCTGGTTGCGGCATCAATAAAAAGGGTAGCACTTTCATTTTGACGTTCAGGGCGCATGAGTGGAGGGCGATGAGTGATTTGTGTTTTTTCGATATAACGAATAGCAGCGGCTATTGCGGAGAGTTCAGGGCGCGAATAATCGGCAACACCTTCAAGAGTTGAAAGTTTAAAATAACTGCAAATATCGCGTTCAGCGGTGATTGTGTCAAAAAGACTAGCTGGTTGAGGTGAAGCGATACGATCGAGAGTATTAAAAAGTGATTTATGGGATTTATCATGGAAAAAGGATTCAGCTACAATGATTTCTTGTGGATCCACGCGCATAATATCTGCTAAAAGTTTTTCATGGCGGCTTTCTGTTACACGAAATATACCGGTTGAGATATCAATCCAAGAAAGAGCAAATTCTTCTCCGTCACTGGTTTGGATACGAGCAAGTGTCATCAGATAATTTGCACGTGTTGGATCAAGGAGCTTTTCTTCTGTTATGGTCCCAGGTGTAACAAGACGCACGACATCACGCTGAACGACTGATTTTGAACCACGTTTTTTAGCTTCTGCAGGATCTTCCATCTGTTCACAAACGGCAACACGATAACCGCAGGCGATCAATTTTTGCAAATAATCATCTGCAGCATGAACGGGAACACCGCACATAGGAATATCTTCCCCTAAATGTTTTCCACGTGTTGTAAGTGTGATTCCCAAAGCCTGAGCAGCTTCAACCGCATCATTAAAAAATAATTCATAGAAATCACCCATACGATAAAAGAGAAGGCAATCGCTATTAACTGCTTTGATTTCTATATATTGCTCCATCATCGGTGTAAGGCGTTCTTGACGAGGAGGAGATGAAGATGCAAGCTGTGGGATTAAATCATTTTTATGGTTGGTTTTGTTATCCATTTTTACGCGCTCGTTTTCTTCAAGTGAGGCTTTGAAGCCCTTTTTTGTTTACTTCAATGTTTATCTTCATTATCTCTATTATCTTTGAATTGAAACGCATGAACAGATCTGTCAGAGCAAGCATAGCGATTTCTAGCATATGAATCAAATTTTAAAATCAGGTAATGACAGGTATTATCAAACAGAATTTGCACTGTTTTTGGAGAAAATGAAGTGAAATGAAACAGAGTGAGCAGGATCAGAAAACGTATCAAAAGGTTTATAATACCAGTGAGCGAGAAGCCCTTGATTTTCATAGTCGTGGTCGACCAGGCAAACTTGAAATTGTTGCAACAAAGTCCATGGCAACGCAGCATGATTTAGCACTTGCCTATTCGCCAGGTGTTGCTGTTCCGGTTAAGGCAATTGCTGAAAATCCAGCGTTAGCTTATGATTATACGGCAAAAGGCAATCTTGTTGCTGTTATCTCAAATGGAACAGCCATCTTGGGGCTAGGTAATTTAGGGGCGCTTGCATCTAAGCCAGTGATGGAAGGCAAAGCAGTGCTTTTTAAACGCTTTGCGGATATTGATTCTATTGATCTGGAAGTTGATACCAATGATCCAGAGAGTTTTATCAATTTAGTGCGTCATTTGGAGCCCTCCTTTGGTGGTATCAATCTTGAAGACATTAAAGCACCAGAGTGTTTTATGATTGAAAGTCGCTTACGCGAGGTTATGAATATTCCTGTTTTTCATGATGATCAACACGGTACAGCAATCATTGTGGCTGCTGGTGTGCTCAATGCCTTGTCTTTAACGGGGCGCGATATGCAAAGCACTCGGTTAGTCTGTAATGGGGCTGGTTCTGCAGGGATTGCTTGTATTGAACTGATTAAGGCGATGGGATTTCGATCTGAAAATATCATCTTATGTGATACAAAGGGTGTAGTCTATGAAGGTCGTGAAGAGGGAATGAATCAGTGGAAGTCTGCTCATGCTATTCGGACGGATAAACGTACGCTTGCTGAGGCAATGGAAGGCGCTGACATGTTTTTCGGAGTGTCTGCTAAAGGTGCTATTACCCCTGAAATGGTAAAGTCGATGGCACGTCAGCCGATCATTTTTGCCATGGCCAATCCTGATCCAGAAATTACGCCAGAAGAAGTTATGCAAGTGCGTGGTGATGCTATTGTAGCAACAGGTCGTTCCGATTATCCAAATCAGATTAATAATGTTCTTTGTTTTCCTTATATATTTCGTGGTGCGCTTGATGTGCGTGCGACGGTCATCAATGAAGAAATGAAGATTGCTGCAGCAAGAGCTCTTGCGGGTCTGGCTCATGAGGAAGTGCCTGACAGTGTTGCGGAAGCTTATCGTGGAAAGCGGTTAAAATTTGGTCCAAATTATATCATTCCCGTTCCTTTTGATCCGCGCTTGTTCACCGTTGTTTCAATGGCGGTGGCAAAAGCGGCAATGGAAAGCGGTGTTGCGCAAAAGCATATTAATGATTTAGAGGCTTATGAGCGTGATTTGAGGGCAAGACGTGATCCCATTTCCTCCATGATGCGTGGAGTTTATAATCATGTTCGTCAAGCACCAAAACAAATTGTTTTTGCAGAAGGTGAAGAAGAGCAGGTAATGCGAGCAGCTGTTTCCTATGTTCATCAAAAACTAGGACAAGCAATTTTGATTGGTCGTGAAGAACAAGTGAGAGAAACTGCTGCTATTGCTGGCATTGATCTTGAGCGTGAAGGCATTTCTATCATGAATGCTAAGCTCTCTTGTCGCACGGATGCTTATGCGAATTATCTTTATAAAAAGATGCAACGCCAAGGTTGGCTATTGCGTGATTGTCATCGTCGCATCAACAATGATCGCAATTATTTTGCTGCGTGTATGGTGGCATTAGGGGATGCTGATGCAATGGTTACAGGGGTGACACGCAATTATGAAACAGCGTTGATTGATATACGCCGCGTGATTGCCGAGAAACCCAAAGAACGATTGATTGGTATTTCAATGGCTATTTGCCGTGGAAGAACAGTGTTTATTGCCGATACAGCTGTTTACGAAAAGCCGAATTCCGAAGAACTTGCTGATATAGCGGAACAGGCAGCTTCTTTTGTTAGGGAATTTGGATATCAACCACGGGTGGCTTTTGTGGCATTTTCTACTTTTGGTTACATGAAAGGATCGATTACACAGCATATTCAGGATGCTGTTAGCATATTGCATGAACGCAAAGTTGATTTTGAATTTGATGGAGAAATGAGTGCTGATGTGGCGCTCAATTTAAAATTGATGCAGCAATATCCCTTTATGGGATTAACGGAACCAGCTAATATTTTGGTAATGCCTGGATATCATGCCTCTTCCATTGCTAGCAAAATGTTGCAAGAGCTTGGTGAAGCAACCATTATTGGGCCTATTTTGATTGGATTGGAAAAATCTGTCCAAATTGTACCATTTAGTGGAAACGATACGGATGTTGTCAATATTGCAATGCTAGCGGCTTATCATGCGAAGAAGTTATAAAAGAATAAAGGCCTCTAATATTTCAAGGCCTTTTTGTTGAAAAAATAAATTTTTATGATGGTTGTATTTGGCTGTTTTTTTGTTCTTCAGCAACGCGCTTTTGAAAGAGCGCTGCAAAATCAATTGGGTCAATCCACAAAGGTGGAAATCCACCATTTTGAGTGGCATTAGATATGATTTGCCGAGCAAATGGGAACAAAAGACGGGGACATTCAATAAAAACAAGCGGCATAACATGTTCTTGTGGAATATTTTTAATATGGAAAACACCACCGTAAATCAGTTCTACATGAAATAATGTTTCATTATCATCATTGGCTTTGACTGAGAGGGATAAAACGACATCATAATTGTCATCACCAATTGGGTTAGCATTGACGTTAATACTGATATCGATTTGTGGAGTCTTTTCCCGTGGACGCAGTGAGCTAGGGGCACTTGGATTCTCAAATGAAAGATCTTTCAAATATTGAGTCAATACAGCAAAAACTGGCTCTCCACCATTGTTGTTAATTTCACTTTCGGCCATACTAGGAACCTCTCATCATAATGTATGTATTTTTATTTTAGATCTAAAGATAAGGCTGGTTATCATGCCTTGCAAAAGGTTGCAAGGAATGCTCTCCTTGTCTTGATTATTTTTTTAAAGTCTATTACAGATTTTTTTGGCATTTTAAGGATTATCATCATTTTTACGCCATGGAGATTCTGTAGTGTTATGAACTTGGTAGTCTTCTGCGTTAAGATCAATTATTTTTTCAGACTCATTTTGGGTGTTAATATTATTTTTAGTGTGGGTGTTCATTTTATTGCTAAGTGATGAAAACAAATGCCAGATAACAGGACGGGCTGGTTTAATAAGAAGTAATATTCCCAAAATATCACTTACAAAGCCGGGAAGAATAAGTAAAATTGCACCAAGAATGATGAAGGCATCATTGATGATATCATTCTCTAATGTATGTCCTTGGATAAGTTCACGTTGTATATTTTTTAAGAGGCTAAAACCTTGGATTCTAAGTAAAATACTTCCAGCTATTGTTGTTAAAATGATCAAACTCAAAGTTGCCAAAATTCCAATTTCTTTTCCGACAAAGATGAAACCGGCGATTTCGATTAAGACAGCACTGAGGGCGATAATGATAAAAAAACGAGGATTGATAGGGTAAGATTTAATCACATGAAAATTCCCTTTTGTAAGGTTTGGAGTAGAAAATTGTAGAAGCTATCCTCTTTAAACTTGAAAATTAGGGCTATAAAAATCTTTAAATGGTAGATTCCCTATTTTACATGTTTATTGATAAATGATATTGACAGCAATGTTTATTACAGATCATCTTAGGTTTGGAGATTGACAGCGCTCATGGAATTTGACGTCGTACTTTTTGTAGCTCTTGTTATTATGGTTGTTATTTTTGTGCAACTTCGTAATGTATTAGGAAAACGGATTGGTTTTGAAAAGCCTCCCTTTGATCCTTATTCGGGTCGTTCTAAAAAACAAGTCGAAGCAGGAACGACTGATAATATTGTTTCGTTCCCTTATCAAGCCAATTCGCAAAAGGATGATTTTAGCGAAATTGACGCAATTTCACCAGAGGGTAGTGAATTGAATGAAGGTTTGCGTGCACTTCGTCAGAACGATCCTCATTTTTCTCCTCAATTTTTTATAAAAGGCGCTCAAGTTGCTTATGAAATGATTGTAACAGCTTTTGCACAAGGTGATCGCGATAAACTGAAGAAATTGCTTTCTCAGAATGTTTTTGAGAGCTTTTGTGCGGCCATTGAGCAACGTGAAAAAAACAATGAAAGAGTCCAGTTTACTTTTGTCGGAATTAATAAAATCGAATTTGTTGCAGCAGAAATGCAAGAAAAAGAACAATTTTTGACTGTGCGTATTGTCAGTGAAATGATTTCTGTCACTTATAATGAACAGGAAGAACCTATAGACGGAGATCCTGATGCGATTGTCGAAATTAGGGATGTTTGGACTTTTGTTCGCAATAGCTTATCGCCAGATCCAAACTGGAAGCTTTTTGCAACGGAAGATGAAAATTAAGGCGCTTTTCATCTATAAGAGCGTATAAATAAAGTTTATGAAAGATTGAAAATTCCAATGTCCACGGGTGAATGGAGACAAAAAAAGGATCCATTGGTTCCACAGGACCGTCTGCTGTGGGAGAGGGTTTGTCGTACAATAATACCGTTTCATGATAAGTTTCATTCTTCTATTGTAAAAGATGCTGCAAATATCGACAATCAGAAACAGAACGTAACACAAATTCTTCCATTGGTTCAGCTAAACCAACAGAGATCAACAGTGGTTAAAAAAGAAAAGAGGACCGTTGCACAAGCACATGAAGCTTATTTCTTCGACCGTGTTGTACATCGTAAAATTGCTAAGGGTCATTATCCTCTTGAGGCTTGTCTTGATCTTCACGGTTGTGTGCAGGAAGAAGCCTATTTTTTCTTGAAAAAATTTTTACAATCATCTCAGCAGAACGGATTGCGTTATGTGCTTGTAATCACAGGAAAAGGCCGGTCACAAGGGAGCGATGGTGTTTTATATCAGTTTGTTCCTCACTGGTTGTCAACGCCGGCTTTTCGATCTTACGTTCATACATTTGAGCAAGCTGCTCGTCAGCATGGTGGTGGTGGTGCGCTTTATGTTCGGTTGCGCCGTTTTATGCCCGAGAAAAGGGGATGATGTTGTTTGTGCTGTTTTAGATTCAATAATAGTTTTACCAGACATAGTCTTTCGAGATGGGAGAAAGAGTATTGCGTAATTTCTGAAACGGGAAGACAGCCTAATTCGGGAAGAATATGAAGTTTTAAGGGTAGAGATCAGTTTCCAGTCTTACCATCATCTTTTAATTCAGCTTTACGACTTTCAAAAGTATCCAAAGCAATGTCTTTTAAATAAGGGAGATTGCGCATTGCCTCACGCTTTTGTTTTTCACGTGTCTAATGAGGTTACGTCCTTCATGCAAAACCGAATGCCTCCGCTAAAACAGAACGTTATTGTGTTGCCAATTCACATGTTTTTTTAAAGAGACATTTCTCAATGATTTCAAGCTCATTTCACGGCGGCGCCCGTGAAGGGTATAACAGTAAAGTCATTGAGCACCACTACTTTTACGCTTATGAAGGTGTAAGGGGCACCATTATACTCTTTGCCAGTTCCCAATGTTGCCATAGCTCTTGCCATTTGAGAGCGTTCATGAGAGGTATTTTTACTCCTTTTTTCTAGTATTTTTACTTACACGTCAGCCCAGCTTATGACGTACAAGCGAACAATTTTAATTAATTCAAGTTGAAAAATGGTTATTTATCTTTATAAATCAATGTGTTGCTAGATCATGGAAGAGATGTAAAAGTGTAAGATTTTATTGTAACGTCATTGCTTCTGATTTTTATGGACAGTAATTCTGCTTTGATGATTTTATAAGAAAATTACCGTTATTGCCAAAAAATATTTGTGAAACAGTCATATGCAGAATGAATAGCTAAAGCATTTTAGGGTTTTTGATAAGCTCTGTTTTTTATCGGCCATTAACCTTTGTTTTCTGGCGTTATTTTTAATTATTTGAGTTAGCATAGCAATATATTGATATTGGTGAACGCCATCGGCAGTTGTGGTATCAAAGTTATGACCCGCACGCTTAGAAAAATATGAGTCCTACAAAAGTGTTTTGTTTTCGCTTTTTTAATTTGGGGTATGCACTGTAATAAAGGTTTGTCACCACCATTTTTAGGTTTGTAAAGCAATCGACTGGCGCCATCATTGATATTTTCACTTCTCCCATATTACACCTATTCTTGCATTAAAATGATTAGTTCATAGAGTCATATTTAATTTTTTCCCACATGATCTACATGCGGATCTCTCTTGTGATGCGAAAGTAAACGATTTTTTTGATGCTTAAATTAAAAGAGCTCGAATAAGAAAATATTACTCTGTTCACAGATCTTTTTCAAAAAGATTATTTATCTTTAAAAATCAATATCTTGATACTATTTTGAAAAACTTGTTTGTGTTAAGAGATCAATTCTTGCTGATATACCAAGAGTAAAGGAGAGGTCTTTTCAGAAGAAGACGGAACGTATTTTAAAGAGTGGGGGCTATTTTTATAAAAAGCATATGAAGTGAATGTTGATTTGAACAAGGAATTTGATTGTGTAGACAATGAAAGAGCGATTAACTCTAAGGAAGAAAGAGACACAACACGTTCTAAAGATTGATGCTAGTCGTTGCTATGCTTCAGATGGGTAAGTAAATTGATTTTAGCTAAAATCAATATTTTCCTCTTTGTGAGGCATATTTGTTATGTTTTGTTTTCAGAAAATTCTTGCGGTTTAAAACGATACGTTGTTGAGCAAAATTCACATGTGACTGAAATATATTTGTTTTTAACCATTTGGTTCCGTTCATCAGTAGGAAAGCCTTCCAGTATTTCTTTAATTTTTTCCCGCGAACAGGAGCATTGATCCATAAGAGGAAGGGGATTAAAAACTCTGACACCTTGTTCATGGAAAAGACGGAACAATAGCCGTTTATTGCCGACTTGGGGATCCGTCAATTCTGTACTTTCAATGGTTGCTGTCAGTGCTTTGGCTTCTTGCCATTGGTCTTCAAGTTGGGCACGGGTTTTAGTTACTGCTGGTTTTTTATTGGGTTCATATATTTTATGATGGGACGATGTTTGGGGTAAGAGTTGAGTCAAAAGTCCTCCTGCTCGCCAGCTTTTCTGTGATTTTCCGTGTTTGTCGCGGTTGATCAATATAGCGACTGCTAAACGGATATCGGTGGGAATTTGCTCTGATTGGTCAAAGTAGGCACGGGAGGCTTCTTGTAAATTGGATTCATCTAATGCGACTATCCCCTGATAGTGTTGCGTGTGAGTGCCTTGGTGGATGGTGAAGGCTAAAGTGCCTTTTCCAAGGAGTGTTTCTGAAGATATTTGATCATTGGCTATTGCTTGTTTTAGCTTTTCTTCATCAAAACGAGCGTACCCGCGTAGATTGGAAGGAGGAGAGAAGTCGCACACCAACATATTGACTGGTCCATTGGAATGGGTTTGTAAAATAAATTTTCCCTTAAGTTTTAGAGAAGTCCCAAGTAGAACTGTCAAAACTAAAGCTTCTGCTAGAAGGTAAGAAACTGGTTCAGGATATTGATGTCTTGTAAGAATAGAATTTAAAGTTTCCCCCAGTTGTACAGCACGTCCACGGATATCAAGTTCTTCGACTTGAAAGGGAATAACAGTATCATCTTCACTCAAGTAGATGTTGTTGAGAGAATTTTCATCTTTGGCTTTTTCACATTCTTCGCTCATATCTTCGCCTTTTATATGATTTATTTTGGCAGGCTATTGTGGAGAGAAAAACGCATCTTGTAAACACCAGGAAAGAATTGCTTTTTGAGCATGAAGACGATTTTCAGCTTCGTCAAAAACAACAGAATGCGGTCCATCGATCACGGAATCTACGACTTCTTCGCCACGATGAGCAGGTAGACAATGCATGAAAAGAGCATTCGGTTTAGCTAATTTCATTAAAGCTTCATTAACTTGGTAAGGCTGGAAAATAGAATGACTACGGGCGCGAAATTCTTGCCCCATAGAAACCCATGTATCGGTCATAATGCAATCGGCATCTTTGGCAGCTTCTTGAGGATTGTTTGTGATCATAATATGAGCACCGCGCTCACGTGCCCAGTTAACATACCTTTCTTGTGGTTCGCTGCCTTTGGGTGTAGCAAGGCGTAAATGAAAATTAAAGAGAGCTGTTGCTTCGATCAAGGAATGGAGAACATTATTGCCATCTCCCATCCAAGCAAATATTTTGCCGGCAATTGGTCCACGGTGTTCTTCATAGGTTAGGATATCCGCTAGAATTTGGCAAGGATGGGTATCATCTGTGAGGGCATTAATAATGGGAACTTGGGCATATTGCGCCAATTCGAGCATCCGGAGATGTACTGTTGTACGTATTATGATAATATCTACAAAGCGTGATAATACACGCGCTGTATCAGCGATAGTTTCGCTATAACCGAGCTGCATTTCTGAGCCTGTTAACATAATTGTGTCTCCACCAAGCTGACGCATGCCGATATCAAATGAAACACGGGTTCGTGTGGATGGTTTTTCAAAAATCATAGCGAGTGTTTTACCAACAAAAGGTTTTGAATTTTTTCCTGCTTTGAAGGTTTTTTTGAGGGTTTTCGCATAGTCGATAAGAGTGCGTGCTGTGGACGGAGTTAAAATAGATAAGTCAGTGAAGTGGCGGAGAGCATTTGTCATGGTATGATTACTTGTCTTTCTTGGTTTGTTGACGCAAGATGAGCAATTGCTTTTTCAATACGCTGTAAGCCTTCATATATTTCTTCTTCGGTTATGATAAGGGGAGGGAGTAAACGTACAATATTATTACCAGCACTAACGCATAAAAGACGTTCATTTTCTAAGGCACTAACGACAACATGAGAAGGCATAACACACTGAATACCTAGCATAAGGCCTACGCCTTGAGTTGCACAGATAATCTCAGGATAGGCGCTGATAATAGTTGAAAGTCCCTTTTTTAGTTTATCCCCCATATGCTGAACATGGTCGAGAAAACCTGGTTCTAATATGGTATCAAGAACACTTTTACCTACAGCCATCCCAAGAAGATTTCCCCCAAAGGTTGATCCGTGGGTCCCTGGTGTCATGCTTTTTGCAGCTTTATCTGTTGCAAGACAAGCTCCCAACGGAAAGCCGCCACCCAGTCCCTTTGCGAGGGTAAGAATATCAGGTGTGATACCACTCCATTCGTAAGCAAAAAGTTTTCCTGTTCGTCCAATGCCTGTTTGAACTTCATCCAAAATCAATAACAGATTATTATCATCGCATATTTTGCGCAAAAGCTTTAAATTTTCATGAGATATTGCTCGTATTCCTCCTTCTCCCTGAATGGGTTCAATAAGGATGGCAGCGGTATTTTTATTGATAGCATTACGCAAAGCGTTTTCATCACAGAAAGGAACTTGAATAAATCCATCAACTTTGGGTCCAAAACCCTTCAGATATTTTTCTTCTCCGGTAGCAGCAAGTGTTGCAAGTGTGCGTCCATGAAATGCACCTTCAAAAGTAATAATTTCAACGCGTGTTGGATGACCAGATGCATAATGAGCATGACGAGCAGTTTTAAATGCGCATTCCAGTGCTTCAGCACCGGAATTGCAGAAGAAGACCTTATCAGCAAAGCTGTTTGCACAAAGGCACGTGGCAAGAGCTTCTTGTTCAGGTGATTGAAAAAGATTGGAAACATGCCAAAGTTTTTCAGCTTGTATTTTAAGTGTATTAACCAATTTTGGATGTGAATACCCTAATGCATTGACAGCAATTCCAGATGTGAAATCAAGATAACGCTCTCCTTTATCAGAAATAAGCCATACACCATTGCCTTGTTCGAACTGCAAATTGCGTCGAGCAAAGCACTGGTAAAGTGGCGGTATTTTGGGGGCGTCCATCATTATTTCCTTTATATTTTAAATTTTGCAATACAACAAATAAAACAATGCTGCAAACAAAACACGTTGCATTTTTTATCTTTAAGCATAGTGCAATCAGTGTTTCATTACGATTAATTACCATAACTATAGATCATTGTACTGATTGGTAAAAAGCCAGTGAAGGTTCCGCAAAGAAGCATCTGTAGGAAAAAGCCTTAAGAAAAAACGATAGTGTGACCTATGATTGATTCGCAAGTTGGGGAAAACATTGTAAATAGACTCTTCAGGAGGGAAAGACACTTGTCATAGAGTCAGTGCATATTGTAGTTTAAATCTGCAAGTAAAATTGTGTTTCAGTTTGTAAATTCCATAGGTTGAGTAAAGTTTTTTATGCTCGCACAGAGATGAAATTTTTTCATTCGACTCATTGAAAACATAATTGAAACCTTTGAAGATGCAAAAGAATGCCTCTCAATGAGGTAATCAGAATGGAGTGCTAATATGGGTTGGACATGTGAACGCGTTGAACTTCTTAAGAAGCTTTGGAGTGAGGGGTTAAGTGCAAGTCAGATTGCAGCTCAGTTAGGTGGGGTTAGTAGGAATGCAGTAATCGGTAAAGTGCACCGGTTAAAACTACCGGGACGTGGTAAGACAACACAGGGGGTGCCACGTGCACAAAAGACAGTTGTGGGCGTCAGTTCATCGACTCCGCGGATACGCCGCGCCACATCGACGGTATTGCCAACGAATATTGCTTCTTGCAGCGTTGGAGCAGCAGCTTTAAAAATGGATGTTGTAGCGGAAGATGTGACAGAAGTTGATACCTCTGCAAAATCAAATGTGGTGCCTATATCACGCCAACTTAATCTTTTGCAATTGAGTGAAAATACATGTAGATGGCCAGTTGGGGATCCTTTATCATCAGATTTTCATTTTTGTGGTGCCGATTCTGGTGAAAACAGTCCTTATTGTGCTTTTCATGCCAAAATAGCATTTCAGCCAATCTCTGAAAGGCGGCGGATAAGAGTATAATATTTGCAATGTAATTTATTTCCTTGACTGTCTTATTTATTAAATTTCAGCTTATATGAGCAAGAAATTTGCGAAGGTGCGGTTTTTAATGAATGGAGAAATTTTTCTCTCTATGGAGCGCATTCAAGTTTTATTTTTTCGCGCTATTGCAAGATTATGTGTCAGAAAGGCGCAAATCCCAGAAAGGCGCAAATCATTGCCCATCTTCACGGCTTTTTTTTAATTTAACTTTACAGTTTTTATCTATATACCCCTCCATTTTTGACATACAAGGAAATTGTTTTGATTGATTCAAGATAAAGGGGGGGGAATGAAAGAAGCTTATGATATTCGGGGCTCTCTCATTCAATATGGGAAAACGTTGAATTATCTTTTATAAATCGATGTCTTGTCTTTTGGAGTTTTTTCGATTGTTAAAGCTTTTTCGATTTTTGGCAGGAGTTTTTGTTGATAAATTTTCCATGTTAAGGGACCAACATGTCTAGCAATGATGATGCTTTCTTTATTCAAAAGAAAGGTTTCTGGTGGTCCATATACGCCCCAGTTAATGGCTGCATGCCCTGAAACATCAAAGCCAATAAATTTAAAAGGATTA
This sequence comes from Bartonella gliris, assembly GCF_045277155.1. Taxonomy (GTDB): domain Bacteria; phylum Pseudomonadota; class Alphaproteobacteria; order Rhizobiales; family Rhizobiaceae; genus Bartonella; species Bartonella gliris. The sequence goes on along the minus strand of NZ_CP123962.1, from coordinate 1,209,381 downwards.
CCAAAATGACTTAGAAAGCGTTGAGCATTCTCTTTGTTATCTTTATAATTAATGCCAATAAGATCAAAACGTTGATCTTGTGCAATTTTCATAAGAAGAGGATGTTCTTCGCGACAGGGTAAACACCAAGATCCCCAAAAATTGATTAATATGACGCGCCCTTTAAACTGTTCTGCATCTAAATAGGTCTCATTGTCAAGTGATGGAAGATTGGTTTTTGGGGCTGGCTTTCCAGCTAATGCGTTTGGAAGAAGAGAAGTATCGTTGGGGGATTTATTGTCCATAAAATTGAAAAAAAGCATAATAAGCAGCAGAAAAAGTACAAATGGTCCAAAAAGACCAAGCAAGACAAGCAAAGATATGTTTTTTTTAGGTTGTTGAGGGATAATTTTCATTATATTTTTCTCTTTGAAACAACCCTTTTTCGTTTAGCTTCTGTAAGATTTTTTTTTGGTATATACCTTTGCGAAGAATATTCCCAATAAAACACAGGAGAGAAATTGCGGAAAGTATGTAGCTTAAAATAACAATTTGTTCGTGGTGAAGGGTGCCAAGGAAAAAATCAATTTGCTGAGAGAGATTTCCTAGAAGTCCGCTATTGGTGCTATTTAGGTCGAGCATGATGAGGAGTCCTGATGTTGTGCATGACGGGCTGCTTTGATCTGAAGTATTTCGATATGGCGACCATTAATTTCATTTCGCATAGCCATCAAATAAAGCAAAATAAATATAAAGGTGAAACAAAATATCATTGTGATGAGGGGCCATAGCATAGCAGGATCGATAGTCGTGCCTCCTGAACGTAAAAGCGATGCTGATTGATGCAGTGTATTCCACCAATTAACGGAAAATTTGATAATGGGGATATTCACGAATCCAACGAGTGTTAGAATTGCTGTAGCACGTGTAGCTTTTTCTTGGTTATCAAAAGCGCGAGCAAGCATGGCAATGGCAAGGTAAATGAAAAGCAGGATCAAAACCGACGTTAGCCGTGCGTCCCATACCCACCATGTTCCCCATGTAGGGCGTCCCCAAAGTGCTCCTGTCATGAGAGCCAAGGCTGTAAAAATTGCACCAATGGGTGCTCCACATTTGAGTGCTACATCAGCAAGATGATATCTCCAAATCAGACTTCCTAGTGCAGCGGCACTCATTATTATATAACAGAACGTAGATAACCAAGCGAATGGTACATGAATGTACATAATCTTGACGGTGATACCCTGTTGATAGTCATCAGGGGAGTGCATGATCAAAATAAGCCCTAAGATGAGAAAACACAATGTTATACCGGTTAACCAAGGCAAAACGGTACTGCTTATTTTCATGAAATGGGTTAAACTTACAGGTAATGACCTCATTTTATGTGTGCGAGATGTTTCATTCATGCAATTTATAATAGGCAGAGTTTAGCTGTGTAGCAATCATCTTCTACTATTCTGATAAAAACTTAAGCGTTATAGCTGCAACAAAAGAACTAAAAAGACTCAAAAGAAGCGAAAAAGCGATAAGAAAAGCCAAGGAAGAGAGAAAAGAAACGTTTGGATTGATTGGAGCGGTAGCAGCTGAAACGCCGAAAATCATAATTGGAATTATCCATGGCAAGACGATAATGAAAATGAGAAGAGTGCTATGCAACAATGATGTTGCAAGTGCAGCTCCTATAGCGCCAATAAAAGTAATGGCTGGTGTTCCGCATAGAAGGGTGAGCGTTGTTGTAAAAGTTATCGTTGCATCTAAGTGGAGCATGAATGCTAAAACAGGGGTAGCCAAAATAAGGGGAAACATAGTTCCCATCCAATGGGCAAGGCATTTGGTCAGCACAATTAATGTTAGGCTTTGTCTTTGTCCAGAAAGGATGAATTGGTCGAGATTTCCATCATCGCGATCGGTTTGAAAAAGCTGATTTAAGTTTAGGAGCCCTGCAAAAAGGGCTCCAAACCATAATATGCCTGGGCCTATTCGTGCAAGAATTTTAGGATCTGGCCCGATGACGAAGGGGATTATCATAATAACAGCAATGAAAAACAAAAGTCCTATTAACGAAGAAGCTTGTGGTGCTAAGGTTAATCTGAGATCACGCCAGAACAGTGCCTTCATGCTCTTGCCTCCTGATGAGGTAAAAATTTTTCTAGGGCGATCTTATGGTTTTCTGGAATGCCGAGTGGACTATGTGTTGCAGCGACAATCATACCTCCTTGGTTGAGATGATGCTGAAAAATATTGGTGAGGAGAGTTTGAGCGTGGCTATCAAGTCCAGATATTGGCTCATCTAAAATCCAAATGGGGCGATAGGAGAGCAAAAGGCGGGCAATGGCTACACGTCTTTTTTGTCCGGTTGACAGAACGTTGAAGGGTAAGTGTTCAAGATTTGAGAGACCAATATCAGCAAGGGCTTCGTGTGGATAGCGTAGATGTTGCCCATAAAATGCTGACCAAAATTGCAGATTGTCGATGACGGATAAGAAAGGTTTCATAGCATTTTGGGGACCAAGATAATGACATGCAGTTGCTACAGGATATGTTTTTTCATGATCTTTAAGGCTTATGTGACCTTCAGTGGCTTCAAGAAGACCAACAATGATTCGTAGTAATGTTGATTTTCCAATTCCATTTGGGCCTGTGATTGTCATAAATTGCTGTGGGCATAAACAAAAAGAAAGCCCTTGGAACAGAACTGTTTTATTTCTGTGAGCCGCCAAATCTTTGCCCGATAACACCATGTAATTGCCTGTTTTGCTTTTGATTTCTATAATCTTTATTGCATTATAGGATAAAAAAACATGTTTTTTATGCAATTGTACCTAGAATAGTTCTAGAAATAGTTCTATAAGACATGTGTTACATCAATATCTGGTGTAGAGAGGTTTTTGGCGCCGATTTCCGAACTTGCCGATGGAGAAGGCGGAGGGGAAATGGCTGGTGGAGGTGATCGCGTCTGCGCTCAAGCTGCGACCTTGACTCGTAGTTTGTGTTGTTCATTCCGGGAAATTGGGTGGTTTTTAGTATGAGGGTGGACAGTCATGTCTCAAATTGATAGCTTTAATTGTCGCAGAACTTTGGATGTTGGTGGCAAAGAATATACTTATTATAGTTTGATCGAAGCGGAAAAGAATGGGCTCAAGGGTGTTTCTCTTTTGCCGTTTTCAATGAAAGTTATTCTCGAAAATTTGTTACGGTTTGAAGATGGTCGCACGGTCAAGAAAGAAGATATTTTAAACGTTTCTAAATGGTTGAATGACAAAGGGAGTGCTGGTGCAGAAATTGCCTACCGCCCCGCACGTGTTCTCATGCAAGACTTTACAGGAGTTCCTGCAGTCGTTGACCTCTCTGCGATGCGTGATGCCATGGTAAAACTTGGAGGAAACGCTGAAAAAATCAATCCTCTCATTCCTGTTGATCTAGTCATTGACCATTCAATTATCGTTGATCATTTTGGCAATCCTATGGCTTTTAAGGACAATGTTGAGTGTGAATATGAACGCAATAGCGAACGTTATCGTTTCCTTAAATGGGGACAGCAAGCTTTTCAAAATTTTCGCGTTGTTCCTCCAGGGACGGGAATTTGCCATCAGGTTAATCTGGAATATTTAGCGCAATGTGTGTGGCTAAAGAATGAAGGAGGGTATCCGACGGTCTATCCTGATACCTGTGTAGGGACTGATTCGCATACAACTATGGTGAATGGTTTAGGCGTTTTAGGCTGGGGTGTTGGCGGTATTGAAGCAGAAGCGGCAATGTTAGGACAACCTGTTTCTATGTTGTTGCCTGAAGTGATTGGTTTCCGTTTAACAGGTAAACTTAAAGAAGGTGTGACAGCTACCGATTTAGTGTTGATGGTGACGCAAATTTTACGCAAGAGGGGTGTTGTTGGTAAGTTTGTTGAGTTTTTTGGTCCAGGTCTGGAGCACATGACGCTTGCTGATCGGGCGACGATTGCGAATATGGCACCTGAATATGGGGCAACATGTGGTTTTTTCCCAATTGATAAGGAAACAGTGCGTTATCTCAACATGACAGGGCGTGATGAAAGTCGGATTGCTCTAGTGGAAGCTTATTCCAAAGCACAAGGAATGTGGCATGACGAAATGATCGCCGATCCTATTTTTACTGATACAATTGAACTCGATATGGGAAGTGTTGTACCTTCTATGGCTGGTCCGAAACGTCCTGAGGGGCGTATTGCATTGGAAAGTGTTGGGCAGGGTTTTGAAGTGGCATTGTCCGGTGACTATAAGAAGACTGTTGGTCAAGATGACCGTTATAGGGTTGATGGTGAGGAATATGATCTTGGCCATGGCGATGTGGTGATTGCTGCGATTACTTCTTGTACGAATACATCCAATCCAAGTGTTCTTATTGCTGCGGGTCTTTTGGCACGTAATGCTGTAGCGAAAGGTCTTAAGAGCAAACCATGGGTTAAGACTTCTCTTGCTCCTGGCTCGCAAGTTGTTGAAGCTTACCTTATCAATTCCGGTCTCCAAAAAGATTTAAATACATTAGGATTTAACTTAGTCGGGTTTGGGTGCACGACATGTATTGGAAACTCTGGTCCTTTGTACCCAGCTATTTCCAAAACGATTAATGATAATGGTTTAATCGCTGCTGCGGTTCTTTCAGGAAATCGTAATTTTGAAGGGCGGGTGTCACCTGATGTGCAGGCCAATTATTTAGCTTCGCCGCCGCTCGTTGTCGCACATGCTTTGGCAGGAACGGTGCGTAAAGATTTAACCACGGAGCCTCTTGGCGAAGGTTCAGATGGTCAACCCGTTTACTTGAGAGATATTTGGCCAACTTCTAAAGAGATACAGGAATTTATCGAACAGAATGTCACCCGTAAGATTTTTTCCGAAAAATACGCGGATGTCTTTAAAGGAGACGAAAATTGGCAAAAAGTTCAAGCTCCTACGGGTGTTACCTATTCTTGGGATGAGCAGTCAACATATGTGCGTAATCCGCCTTATTTTGAGAATATGCGGAAAATCCCTGATGTGTTGTCAGATATTAAAGAAGCACGGATCTTAGGTTTGTTTGGTGATAAAATCACGACAGATCATATTTCTCCTGCTGGTTCCATTAAAGTTGATTCTCCTGCTGGAAAATATTTGACTGATCATGATGTTAAAGTAGCTGATTTTAACCAATACGGAACGCGGCGTGGGAATCATGAAGTTATGATGCGGGGGACTTTTGCCAATATTCGCATTCGTAATTTTATGTTAGGGGAGAATGGTCGTGAAGGAGGCTATACAGTTCATTATCCATCGGGGACAGAACAAACAATTTATGATGCAGCAATGGCGTATAAGCAGGAAGGTGTTCCGCTCGTTGTTTTTGCCGGTATCGAATATGGCAATGGATCATCCCGTGATTGGGCAGCTAAGGGCACTAATCTTCTCGGTATAAAAGCGGTAATTGCTCAGTCGTTTGAACGGATTCATCGCTCTAATCTCGTTGGAATGGGGATTGTTCCCTTTGTGTTTGAAGCAGGAGTAAGTTGGCAATCACTTGGTTTAAGAGGAGATGAAAAGGTAACGATTGAAGGGATTCATGACTTAAAACCTCGTCAGAAAATTGTAGCCACAATCGCTTTTGCTGATGGAACGATAAAAGTCGTTCCATTATTATGCCGTGTTGATACTGAAGATGAGTTGGATTATCTGCATCATGGTGGAATTTTGCAATATGTTTTGCGTAATCTGGCAGTTTAAACCGCATCTGTTTGTTTAGGAGTGTCTTTAAACTTATTAATTGGGTATCAAGGGGATGGTTTCCGTTTTTTTATGCTCATCTTTGAGAATTAGATTGACGTTGGTTTTAGGATTGCGCTATAAGCTGTGTAGTTATCGGCAACTTTATAGTTTGGCTTAGATTTATTTGTATTGGTAGGGATGTCACTTAGGCCGTTCCTACCGGTGAGTTTAAAGAGAGATATATTTATGGCGAATACACCTTCTGCTCAAAAGGCGGTACGCAAGGTTGCTGCGCGTACCCAGGTTAATCGAGCTCGCCGTTCACGCGTTCGTACCTTCATGCGTAAGTTTGATGATGCTTTGGCTGGTGGCGATAAGGCAAGTGCGGAAATGGCATTTAAGAATTTTGAACCTGAAATTATGCGTGCTGTTTCCAAAGGGGTTTTTCATAAAAATGCTGCAGCTCGGAAAGTGTCCCGTTTAGCAAAACGTTTGAAGGCTCTTAACGTTTAAGCTTTTCCCATTTTATTAAAAATCAAACCAGCATCCGAATGGGTGCTGGTTTTTTTTTATTTTTTGAAAATATTACTTAGAGAGGGAATGTGCAGTGATTCTCACCATAAAAGGGTAGAGCAAATTTGTATAAATTGTACGGTTATCCACAAGCTTTGTGGATTTTTGCAGAGTCTTTTTTGTCAAGCTTTTTTATTTTTTTTTTTAATCCGAAGAAATTCTTTATTATTGGAATTTAGAGAAAAAAAAGTGAGTTGAATCAATTATTTTTCTCATTCCATGTTTATAGCAGCAGGTTTATAGTCCCTTTTTAGGAGCTTTTGATTTTATTTTGACCTCTTGCATTTTACCTCTGCTGTTTTGTATGGTTCTTATGAAGACTAAAAACGTAGAGGGTTCACATTAGCGTATTATTCTATGTTATGTTGAATATAATATGCTTTGGTTTAGGCTATTATGGGCTCTCAAGTTTAAGAGTTTTTCTGGCGTGTTTTTTAGTTTTTTTGATTGGTATGTTTGTCGTTTTACAAGAATGGATCATATCATGATTGCAAGTGAATCTTATTGTCATCTTTGTTGGTGGGGTTGTGATGAGATTATCCTGGGGGGAGGATGAATAATCTTATTTGGGGTAGGGCGTTTTTGCCTTCGCTAAGTTGATTTTTAGCTGTTTGGTGAGAACAAAGTTTGTGTTTTTACGGGATGGAAGATGGTGGATAAATTGAACTCTAAAGCTAGTTCCTTTAAAAGGGTTTCGGTGAATATCCTGTCGGCAGAGAGAATAATAAAGAGAGAGATGACGGATAGTAGTGGATGTGTTGATAGAAATATTGTAGAGCATACGGTTGTTTCAGAGGAGGAAGGTGCGGCGGCTTTCGCCCGTGTGATGGCCCAGCTAAAGGTGCAAGTGGGCATCGAGGCTTATACGAGTTGGTTTGGTCGTTTGAAACTTGCTGAATATAGCCGTAATCTTGTAAAGCTTTCTGTTCCTACAGCGTTTTTGCGTTCGTGGATTAATAATCACTACGGTTCTCTTTTGACCAATTTATGGAAACAAGAAAATTCAGCTGTTCTTCGCGTTGAAGTTATCGTTCGTGGTATGAAGCGCGTTTCAAAAGGCCTAGTCTGTAGAACAAATACAGCTCCTGTTGTTGTGGAAGAGCAGACAGTTTCACCTTTTGTTGAGAGTTATACAGAACATTCGGTAAAGGGTGCTGAAGCGGGGGTTTTGGGTTCGCCACTTGATTCTCGCTATACTTTTGAAAATTTTGTTGAAGGTTCTTCTAACCGTGTTGCTTTAGCTGCAGCGCGTTCAATTGCAGAAGGGCATAAAAGTGCTTTGCGCTTTAATCCTCTTTTTATTCACGCGTCTGTTGGTTTAGGAAAAACACATTTGCTTCAAGCTGTTGCTGCTGCTGCACTGAAGCGTTTAACGCCTGCGCGGGTTATTTATTTGACTGCTGAATATTTTATGTGGCGTTTTGCGACAGCTATTCGTGATAATGATGCTCTTTCTTTTAAAGAGCAGCTTCGCGATATTGATCTTTTGATTATTGATGATATGCAATTTTTGCAAGGGAAGTCGATACAGAACGAATTTTGTCATTTACTCAACATGTTGCTTGATAGTGCAAAGCAAGTTGTTGTAGCTGCGGACCGTCCGCCAGCAGAATTAGAATCACTAGATCTTCGGGTTCGGTCTCGACTTCAGGGGGGAGTTGCTCTTGAAATTGAAGCACCGGATTATGAAATGCGTTTGAAAATGTTGCGTCAACGGTTAAAAATGGCGCAACAAGATGATAACATGGTTATAATTTCTGATGAAATTTTGCAGTATATTGCTAAAACGGTCTTGGGATCGGGGCGTGACATTGAAGGAGCTTTTAATCAGTTGTTGTTCCGTCAATCTTTCGAGTCTGATTTGTCTTTGGAACGGATTGATGAATTGTTGGGTCATTTGACACGTTCAGGTGAGTCTAAGCGTATTCGGATTGAAGAAATTCAACGTGCTGTTGCGCGTCATTATAATGTTTCTAAGCAAGATTTATTGTCTAATCGTCGGACGCGTACAGTTGTCAAGCCACGACAAGTTGCAATGTATTTGGCAAAAATGTTGACTCCTCGCTCGTTGCCAGAAATTGGACGTCGTTTTGGAGGACGTGATCACACGACAGTTTTACATGCTGTTCGTAAGATTGAAGATTTGGTTTGTGATGATCAGACATTAGCCAAAGAGCTTGAGTTGCTCAAGCGATTGATCGGAGAGCAGGCGGCATAGCGTTTAGAGTTTTCTACTGTTTACCAAAATATCATGGAAGGATGAACAGTATGAGCTGTTTTGCTTATGCAGGAGTTACTTGCCATTTTAAGTGAGGTTGAATAAGCTCTAGCAAGTGATTCTTGCAAATGAGTCTATTTTTTAATCTGTTGTTTTTAATTTAGAGAATTCCTATAATTCTTGGTAAATTATAATGGGGATTTTTATGCGTATTACAGTTGATCGCAATCAGCTTTTCAAGTCTCTAGGTCGCGTGCACCGTGTGGTTGAGCGTCGTAATACTGTTCCTATTTTGTCGAATGTGTTGATTGATGCAGACGAGAACGGTGTACAATTAAAAGCAACAGACCTTGATTTAGAGGTTACAGAATCTTTTACGGCCAATGTAGAACAAGCTGGGGCAATAACTGTTCCGGCACATTTGCTGTATGACATAGTTCGAAAACTTCCTGATGGTAGTGAGATTGTATTATCAGTTGATATGAATCAGATGAGTACAATGTCTGTTGTTTCTGGTTGTGCTAATTTCCAGCTTCAGTGTCTTCCCAAAATAGATTTTCCAGAATCGCTTCCGGGACAGTTCGGTTATCGTTTTTCTCTACCGGCGTCAGGCTTGAAGCATTTGCTTGATTGTACGCAATTTGCTATTTCTACTGAGGAAACCCGTTATTATCTTAATGGTATTTATTTTCATGTTGTTGATGACGGTATTCTAAAGCTGCGTTTAGTTGCTACTGATGGTCATCGTTTGGCACAAGTTGATATGGAAGCTCCTTCAGGAGTTGAGGGGATGCCAGGTGTTATTGTTCCCCGTAAAGCCATAGGAGAGTTGCAAAAGCTTCTTTCTGAAGAAATTGATGATGATGTGTGTGTAGAGCTTTCAGAAACAAAAATTCG